>CAZEOC010000013.1:8647-21668 GCA_964513525.1 uncultured Saprospiraceae bacterium
TAAAACTTCTATCGGAATTATTTGGTCCAAAATCGTGGTCATCCCAAGTTGCATAATTATGCGTTGTCGCTAATAAACGCTGCATTTCTTCATTACTTCTTGTATGGGTGTATCTATGCAAAATACCAGTTCGAGTATTCCAATCTGCTTCTCTCAAATAAATATTATCTCCTAACCAAAGCATCATATTTGGCGCTTTATCAGCGATACTTTCATAAATTTCATATTCACTTCCATAGCCTTTTCCAGGTCTATCAAAACGAGGTTCATTGATGTAAGAACAACTTCCTAAAGCAAATTTGAATGCAGGCGGATCCGTTCGCCATTGCCAAAGTGGTTGTGCTTGGAAAGTCAAATCATAATCGAACGCAACTTTTTGATTATTAATGCTTAATTCGTATTGATATACTTTGTCTGGTAAAACTTGGTCTGCTAAAGGCTTTGCTGTAAAAACCGTTGATTTATGGGTAATAATCTTTTCTGTTTTAAAGGTATCTGGATTTTCGATTCCTTTTTCCCAATATGCAATCTGTACAGTTGCGGCAGATTTTGTTTGTACCCAAAGTTGAACTTCTCGCATTTCAGAATATCCAACCATTGGTCCTGATTGTAATAATTCTTTTTGTCCAAAAAGTGTTGTCGTTGTAATTATTAGAACGAATATTAGTAATAAGTTTTTCATAGTAATTTATTTTTTTTAGCAATATTAGAATAGTTGGCTTTTATATTCCAAAGTTATGGATTAACTATTTGTTATTTATTCAAATTCAAAACTAAAAAAGCCTTGATGTAAAATACATCAAGGCTTTTAAAAAAATGAAGCTTAATTGAATTATGAATTACTTACTTCATTAATATTTTCATCTACTAATATACGTCCACAGTGTTCACATAACATAATTCTTTTACGTTGTGTGATTTCTACTTGAACCTGAGGAGGAATACTATTGAAACATCCGCCACAAGCATCTCTATCTACGACAACTACTGCTAAACCATTACGGTAAGCTGTACGAATTTTATCATATCCTTTTAATAAACGAGGTGCAATTTTCTTTCTTGCACGTTCTTGTTTACGTTTAAGTTTTTCTTCTTCCTTCTCTGTATCAGCAATAATTTTCTGTAATTCAACTTGCTTAACTTCTAAATCTTTCTCTTTAGCAATTAAACGTTGTTTAGAAACTTCTAATGTTGCTTCTTTATTTTTAGTAATATTATTCGCTTCTCTAATTCTCTTTTCAGATAATTGAATTTCTAATCCTTGTAATTCGATTTCCTTAGAAAGTGCTTCGAACTCACGATTATTCTTTACATTATCTAATTGCTTTTTATATTTTGCAATTAATTCTTCTGCTTCAGCGATATTCGCACGATGACGATTAACTTCTTGATTCTGATCATTGATGGAATTCTGAATATTTTCAATACGAGTTTTCAATCCTTCAATCTCATCCTGTAAATCCTCAACTTCCATTGGTAATTCACCTTTCAAAACCTGAAATTCATCTAAACGAGAATCAACTTGCTGTAGTTGATTTAATGCCTTCAACTTCTGCCCAACCGTTAATGTGTCTTTTTTTGCCATGCTTTATATACTTCTTTTTGAACTGTAAATTATGAACTATAAACTATTTAGTTCATTCGTTCTTTTCAGCAATATTTTTTTATTATCAATAAAGATATTTGAAATATTTTTTAAATAAACATACTTTTTTCAGATTTGAGTCTGTAAAATGCTTAAATAAAGTATCAAATTCCCAATTTATCATAAATAATTCACGGGATTAGTGTTTACTTCCGTGCAATAAACCGCAAAGGTATCAAATTTTTTCGTTATTAAATCATAAAATAATTCAATTGTAAATTGTTCACTTTCAAAATGTCCAATATCTGCGATTACAATTTTATTTTCAGCATCAAAAAATTGATGATATTTGAAATCAGCCGTGATAAAAACATCTGCATTTTGAGCAATTGCGGTACGTAATAAAAATTGTCCCGAACCGCCACAAACTGCTACTCGACGAATAGGATTATTTAATGGATTCGTATAACGAACACAATTTGTATTCATCGTTTCTTTTAGCTGATTTAAGAAAGGCAAAGTTTCCATATATTCTGGTAATTCGCCAATCATTCCCGAACCAATTTCTTGATGTGCATTATCTAAACTGATAATATCATAAGCAATTTCTTCGTAAGGATGCGATTTTTGCATTGCAGCAATAATTTGACGTTCTCTATCAAAAGGAAAAATGACTTCAATTTTCAATTCTGCTTCAATATGTCGTTTTCCAACTTCGCCAATATGAGGATTTGTTCCTTCTCCAGCTCGAAAAGTTCCTGCACCAACTACATTAAAACTCGCTTCATCATATTTTCCAACTTGTCCAGCTCCAGCATCAAAAAGTGCATTTCGTACTTTATCTGCCTCTTTTACAGGTGTGAAAACAACTAACTTTTTTAGAAGTTTTGATTTTGGTGCTAATATCTTTGTATTAATTAAACCAATTTTTTCTGCAATTTTTGCATTCACTCCAGCTTGAACATTATCTAAATTCGTATGGCAAGCATAAATAGCAATATCATTTTTTATTGCTTTCATAACAACGCGCTCAATGTAATTCTTCCCATTGAAGCGTTTCAAACCACTAAATACTATTGGATGATGTGCAATTACTAAATTACATTCTTTTTCAATCGCTTCATCAATTACCGCTTCAATTGAGTCTAAACAAAGTAAAACCCCAGTTATTTTAGCGCTTGAATCTCCGACAATTAAGCCAGAATTATCATAACTTTCTTGATAAGCAGGAGGAGCAAATTGCTCTATATATCTTAGTAATTTCTGTATTTTCATTTTCAGATTATTTTAGTGTTTGATTGTTTCAATGTGTGATTGTTGCCAATAACAAAACATTAAAACATTTGAACAATCAAACATTTTAGTTTACTGTTGTGCTTGTCGCATGAGGTATATTACGACGAAAATAAAAAGAATGTTCGGTAACCAAGCACCTAAAAATGGATGTAAATCCGCATTTGTTGATAATGTACTTGAAAATCGTCCTAAAACAATAAATAATGCACCAATTACAGCACCTTTTGCTAAGTGTATTCCTAATCCACCACGTGTTTTTCGTGCAGCTACTGCCATTCCGATACAAGTTAAAATAATTATCGTAAATGGTTCGCTACTTCTACGATGCACTTCTACCCTATAAGACGTAAATGTACCAACACCTTTTTCTCTTTCTTTATTAATAAAAGAAACCAATGTCGGCGTTGTCATTGTTGTTTTAAACTTATCTCGACGAACCAAATCTTTAGGATGTAAATTGATTAAAGTATCTATTTTTATATGTCGAATAATTTCTTCATTCAAACCATCAAAATTGTGGATTTTGACATTTTCTAATCTCCAAGTCTTTTTTTGAGGTTGCCAGCGTGCTAAATCTGCTGTCAATTCACTCACCAATTCTCCAGCTTCATTGATTTTTTCCATTCCAAATCCATGTGCAATAGAATCTTGTTTATTATTGTATTTAATATAGATTTTGGTTTCTTTATCCAAGAACATGTGGATAAAATCATTTTTACTTTCGTGGTCAATTTTACTTACATATTTATTCTCAAAAGCTACTTTTCCAGTATTTGCAATCGGAATAACGAAGTGATTGCCCATAAAATGTATAAAAGCAATCAAGGAAGCCGCAATCAGATACGGTCGCATAATTCTTCTAAAACTTGCACCACTATTTAGAATAGATAAGATTTCAGAATTAGATGCCAAACGAGAAGTAAAGAAGATAACAGAAATAAGGGTAAATAAAGGCCAAAGCATGGCATTTATTTGGGGAATGAAATTGATATAATAATCAAAAATAATTTCCTTTACAGGAACTTTCTCTTCTAAAAAATCATCAATTCGTTCACTGAAATCAATCACCATTGCAACCATTGTGAAAATGAAAACCGCAAATAGAAAAGTTCCTAAAAACTTCTTGATTATGTAACGGTCAATTGTAGTGATAAAATTTCTCAATAGATATGATTTGACTTTCTTAATTTTAATAATAGATTTATTGACAAAGATAAACAAATTCGAATGAAGATATTTTAATAGTCTGTTAAACAATTTCTTCTATTGACAATACCGCATAAAAAACTCCTTCTAAAATAGTTAGAAGGAGTTTTTTTATCAATGATATTTAAAATCAGTATTTAATCTTTCACTTGGTCCAAACACTTAATTTGATTAATAAAAAAGTCTAATTCATGTACTTCATAATCTTCATAACCTGACGACCATAACATTCTTACTTTTATGACTTCTGATTTTCTCAATTGTTTTAAATCTCCTTTATCTACTCCAAAATACGTTCTATAAACCGTTTTTCCATTAATTTCGTCTATTATTCCTTTATTGCTTTCTTGACAAGTTAAAGTAACAGTTCCTCCGTCTAATAATTTCACTAACATCTGTGTACCTGCCTGTATTTCTCCATAATCTTTCTGTGCTAAAATAGATTGCATTTCGAATTTGACATTGAAAGTTGTGATACCAATTACTCGACTTAATCCACCAGAACAAGTCATATAATCTTTTTCTCTCATGAATTTTTTCAAATCATCTTGCGTATAAGCAAATAAATTCTGTGGTTGAACAGCAACTTTTAATTTATTCGTAAATTCATCTCGTTCTCGCATTGAGTATTGACAAGTCATATCTTCGACTACAGGTTCTTTAATTTTTCTTGCCCTTTTAGGAACAGGATAAACCATCGCTTTTTGTTTCTTACCTTTCTTTGGGTTTGCTGTATTGGCAACCGATTTAGGTTTCTTATCTGTCTTCTTAGCTGTTGACCGAGAAGATACTTTCTTTTTAGATTTTTTCTTAGACTTCTTCTTAGGTTTTGCTTCTTTAGTTTTATCTCCCGAAGTTTTCTTAATTTTCTGCTTAGTTGCAGGAACTGTATTTTTTGGAGGAGGAGAATTTTTATCTGTTCTTCCTGCTTCCATTTCAATATCTTCGTACTGCCAAGTACCGTCAGGCATCAAGATAATAACATCACCATCTTCATTAACGACACGTACTTGTGCATCGAGGATATTCATCCCCAAGAAGATTGTAAATAATAATGTAAATAGGATTTTTATATTAATTTTCATAAGCCGTGTTTGACAGTTTTTATAACTAAAACGATAACTTTTTTCGATAGTCACATTTTAATTATCTAAATATAGCATTTTTATACATTGCTAATTTTTAACGATTTAATTATTAAAAAGCCTCTAAAAAAAAAGTTAAAAATCAAAGATTAAATAAATATCTTGTAAAATTATAAATTAGATTTATCTATTATAATAAAGAACTACAAAAACCATGAAAGGTTGATGTTTTATGACTCATCAAAATGTGATTTTTTAATAAAAAGGCTATATTTTGCCAACAAACCGATAATTCAATCAAAAAATCAAAAGAAACCTAAATTATAATGTATAAATTTTTGATAATAAGTTTATTAATAATCTTCGTCAGTTGTAACAAACCAATTGAACTAAAATATCCTGATACGAGTAAAATTGAAACAAATGATGTTTTTTTTGGAACAACTGTCAAAGAAAACTATCGTTGGTTAGAGGATGACAATAGCAACGCAACTAAAGAATGGGTCGTTGCACAAAATGATGTCACACAATCTTATTTAGCACAAATTCCGTCAAGAGAAAAGGCTAAAAATCGCCTAATGAAACTTTGGAATTATGAACGATATTCTTTGCCAAAAATCAAAAATGGTAAAACCTATTATTTCAAAAATGATGGCTTACAAAACCAACCAATTCTATACGAAGAATATGATAACAAAACTAAGATAGTTTTGAATCCAAATGAATTAGTTGCAGATGGAACAGCTTCTATTTCAGCACATAGTTTTTCTAAAAATGGTCGATACATTGCTTATGCTTTATCAAAAGGCGGTTCGGATTGGAAAGAAATATATGTGAAAGATTTAGAAACAGAACAAACATTTTCAGAAACTATAAAATGGGTGAAATTCTCCAGTATCTCTTGGAGAGGAAATGGTTTTTATTACAGTCGCTATCCAGAACCAACTGATGGAAATGCACTTTCGGGCAGTAATATTTTTCATCAAGTTTATTTTCATAGAATTGGTACTAACCAAGCAGATGATAAATTAATTTTTGCGGATAGAATCAATGCCAAACGTAATTTTTATGCTTCAACTACAGAAGATGAAAATTTCTTAATTATAAATGCGGTAGAATCTACCAGTGGAAATGCTTTATATTTTCAAAATTTAGAAAACCCAGAATCCAGTTTCTCTGCGATTTATGAGCGATTTGATTATGATTTTAATGTGATAGGAAATATTGGTGATGATTTATATATTTTGACGAATCATAAAGCACCAATGAATAGAATTATTAAGATTAATACAAAAAACACAGCAATGACGGACTGGACGGAAGTTGTTGCAGAAAGTGGAAATGTATTAAAAAATGCTAAAGTAATTGGAGATAATATTGTGGCAACTTATTTGAAAAACGCTGTTAGTCAAATGAAAGTTTTTTCAATTGAAGGTGCATATAAAACTGCCATTGAATTACCAGATTTAGGTACAATTGGCGATTTTACGGATAATGATAATACGGTTTATTTTAGTTTTGAATCCTTTGTCAATCCAAAATCTATCTATCAATTTGATATTAATAAAATAAACAAACCAACAGTTTATAAAGCTCCGAAAACTGATTTTGAATCGGCAAATTATAGCACAAAACAAGTTTTTTATTATAGCAAAGACAGCACAAAAATTCCAATGTTTATTGTATATAATTCTGAATTAACTTTGAATGGCGAAAATCCAACTTGGTTATACGGTTATGGAGGATTTAATATTAGTATTACGCCACGATTTAGTCCTGAAAAAGCTTACTTTTTGGAACAAGGTGGCATTTATGCAGTTGCTAATATTAGAGGCGGTGGAGAGTTTGGCGAACGTTGGCACAAAGACGGAACCGTTCTGAAAAAGCAAAATGTATTTGATGATTTTATCGCCGCTGGTGAATATTTGATAAATAAAGAATATACTAATTCTAATCATTTAGCAATTGAAGGTCGTTCAAATGGTGGACTTTTGGTTGGTGCATGTATGACACAGCGACCAGATTTATTCAAAGTTGCATTGCCTGGCGTTGGCGTTTTGGATATGTTGCGTTTTCATCAATTTACAATTGGTTGGGCTTGGACGACTGACTATGGTTCAAGTGAAGATTCAACACAGTTTGAATATTTATATAATTATTCACCAATTCATAATGTCAAACAAACAGCTTATCCTGCAACCATGATTACAACTGGCGACCATGACGATAGAGTTGTTCCTGCACATTCCTTTAAGTTTGCAGCAACGCTCCAAGAAAATCAAGAAGGTGAAAATCCTGTTTTGATTAGAATTGATACCAAAGCTGGTCACGGTGCAGGAAAATCAACGGATATGAAAATCGAAGAAGCAACGGATAAAGTAAGTTTTGTTTTGTTTAATCTTTAATTTGTGTTGTTGTATTGACGTGTTATCATGTTGTCGTTTGCTATATTCGAATTCCAACAAGAACCTAAAGTACTCGGAAGATTGATTTTTTGAATGTTTTATTGTTTGAATCCTATTAGTCCAAATTTGAACAATAAAACATTTTGATTTAGTTTTTCAGCTTTGGATAGATATTGACTAAGCTGAATATTATTAGGATTAATCCTAAGGCATTAAACCAAAAAAAAGGAATAATTAATAAGGATAAGCCAATCAATAAACCATCAATTTTAAACAATAGTTTTTGATAACTTTTTGAAAAGAAGAGATTCTTGCTAAAAGCTATAATGATTATAATCACAATATGATAAAGTTCTATTCTTGTCATTTCTTCCGATATAAAATAATTAGAAATACTTCCAGAGGTTCTATCAAGGAACACTATTTTTGTAAAAAAGAGACATCCAATTACAATAGTCGAAATAATGTAGATAATAATGTGTTTTCTTTCTTTTGTCATTTTAATTAATTGAGTAGATTTGGAAAATGGTTGATTTTTTAATTATTATACAAAAGTAGTAAATTTTATATTACAAAATTTAAAACTTGCGTCAGCAACAATTAAACACTAAAACAATTGAACATTCAAACATAAATTAACGAATGAAATTAGGTTTTATAGATTTTAATTTACTGGACATTCTGGATATTCTAATTGTCGGATATTTACTTTTCACGGTTTATAAACTGTTGAAAGGTAGTTTGGCTTTGAATATCTTTTTGGGTTTAGTGATGATTTATGGACTTTGGTGGTTAGTTGATGTCTTGAATATGGATATGCTTTCGCTTATTCTAAATCAAGTTGTGAGTGTTGGTGTTATTCTGTTATTGATTGTTTTCCAACCCGAAGTTCGACGATTTTTACTGTTTCTGGGTCGAGGTTTATTAGAACGTCGTTCTAATCTGATTGGTCGATTATTCCAAAAAAATCTAAAAATTACGGAAGAACAAAAATTACAAGTTCGTTCTGTCAGAGAAGCCGTAGATTATTTTAGTAAAAATAAAATTGGTGCTTTAATTGTCTTTACACAAAACCCTCAAGCATTGGGTTTATCAAATATTGGAACACTAATGAATGCCAATATTTCTGCTCAATTATTAGAAACCATTTTCTATGGAGAAAATCCTATGCATGATGGTGCAGTGATTATTTCTAATGAAACGATTTATTCCGCAGGCGCAATTTTGCCTGTTTCTGAACGAACAGATTTACCAATAAAATTAGGTTTGCGACATCGTGCAGCCGTTGGTATTACAGAAGGAACAAGTGTACTTTCTTTAGTCGTTTCCGAAGAAACTGGACATATTGCTTTTGCTCGAAATGGTCATTTATCCGAACAAGCTTCTTTGGATAATATGGAACGTGTATTGAAAAAATTATTCAGCGGTTATTAATAATATTTGTTACTATTCAGAAGACAGATATCAGATGTTTTGAAATGTATTTTCTGATAATCGAAGATGGTCTAACAGCCAAACGATCTGGTTTCTAACTGAATAATTACGAGTATTTTAAATAATAAGCACCAACTTTTTTGTCCGCAAGTTTTCAATTAGATTTTAGAAAATTCTAAAATAATTAGTTTTCCTAATCAAATAATAATGCTAATTCGTCTCAATCTCTATATTTTGAATAAATAGGAGTTAGTATAAATTCAACAAATAATTATGTTTCAAAAAGATATATTCAAAGATAAAATAGTCTTAGTGACTGGCGGCGGAACTGGAATTGGATTTACAATTGCAGAAATGTTTCTAAATTATGGTGCATCCGTTGTAATTGCTTCTCGAAAACAAGAAAAGTTAGATAAGGCACAAGTTAAGCTTTCAGAACTCGGTACTTGTAAAACTTTTGCATTGGATATTCGAGATTTGGAAAGTGTAGAAAAATTGGCAAAATTCATTAAAACAGAATTCGGGCAATTAGATATTTTGATTAATAATGCTGGCGGACAATTTCCGTCACTCGCTGAAGCCATTAAACCAAAAGGTTGGAAAGCTGTTGTAGAAACCAACTTAAATGGAACTTGGTTCGTCACACAAACAATGTTCAACGAACTTTTCAAAATTCAAGAAAACGGAATCGTTGTAAATATTATTGTCGATATTTATAGAGGTTTTCCAGGAATGTCGCATACAGGAGCGGCTCGTGCAGGTGTTGATAATTTGACAAAAAGTTTAGCCGTTGAATGGGCAAAACATAATTTGAGAATTAATGCTGTTGCACCAGGAATCATTAAATCAACGGGTTTAAAAAATTATCCACCAGCAATTTTGGAAGGAATTAGTAAAAACATTCCAATGAAACGACTGGGAACGACAACTGAAGTTGCCAATTTAGTACTATTTTTAGCTTCTCCAATGGCAAGTTATATGACTGGCGAAACGGTTTATGTTGATGGCGGTTCTAAATTATGGGGAAATTTTTGGCAGTAAGTTTTGAAAATTATTAAAAAAGATATGAAAACAGTATTAATAACAGGTGGAAATAATGGTATTGGTAAAGCAACTGCAATTGGTTTAGCCAAAAAAGGGTTTGAAATAGTAATTGCTTGTCGTAACGCTGAGAAAGGCAAGAAAGCAGTTAACGAAATCAAAAAACTGGCAAATAATGAAATGGTAAGTTTATTAATTTGTGATTTAGCAAGTTTAAAATCTGTAGCGCAATGTGCTTCAAATTTCAAAGCTAAATATGATAAATTAGATATTTTAGTTAATAATGCGGGTTTAATCGTTGATGATTATAAAACAACTGCCGAAGGCTTTGAATATCAATTTGGTGTAAACCATTTAGGGCATTTTCACTTAACCAACCTTTTATTACCAACACTTTTGGCAAGCGATGCTCCAAGAGTTGTTAATGTTTCTTCTGCAATTCATTATCAAGGGAAATTTGATTTTGACACTTTGAGAACGGCACCAGAAAAATATAGTGGAATGGAATATTATGCACAATCAAAGTTGGCAAATATTTTATTTACAAAAGGTTTAGCTAAACGTTATTCAAAAATTATTACGAATGCGTTGCATCCTGGCGTAGTTGGTAGTAGTTTTGGAAATGGCGATATTGCTTGGTATTTCAAAGGAATTTGGACATTGATAAAGCCTTTTTTAATTTCTACAGAAAAAGGCGCAGCAACTTCTATTTTCTTAGCAAGTTCTGATAAAGTTGAGATTTCAGGAAAATATTTTGATAAACAAAAAGAGCGTCGTTCTTCAAAGTTATCGGATGATTCCGAATTAGCCGAAGCACTTTGGGTCTATAGTGAAAAGGCGATTGCTGAATTTGAAAAAACAAATTAATAAATAAATAATATGATTTGCGGATAAATGTAATTTTCAATAATTACATTTGTGACAAATTGAACCTTTTAGAGTCTTTTAATGGAGCCTTTAAAAGGTTTTTTTATGAAAAAAATACAATTTTAACTTTCTAAATATTATAAAAAACATGCAAGAGTATATTAACAAAATGTTTGAAACCGTTGCTCAATTTGCACCATCTATTTTAGGTGCTTTAGCGGTTATTATTATTGGTTTTTGGATAGCAGGAATGTTGACAAGAGTTGTTTCTAAAATGTTAGACCGTTCTGATGTTGATAGTTCTTTAAAATCATTCTTACTTTCTTTAGTTAGCATCGGCTTGAAAATAATGGTTATTATTTCTGCGGCTGGAGTTATGGGTGTCGAAACAACATCATTTGTTGCTATTTTAGGTGCGGCTTCTTTCGCAATTGGTTTAGCATTACAAGGTAGCTTAGGAAACTTTGCTGGTGGCGCATTAATTTTATTCTTCAAACCTTACAAAATCGGTGATTTAGTAGAAGCACAAGGTTTCAAAGGTGTGGTACAAGAAATTCAAATTTTCACAACTGTATTAGCAGCTCCAGGTGGAAAAAAGATTATCGTTCCTAATGGCGCAATTTCTAACGGTTCAATCGTTAACTTTTCTGGTGCAGAAGGTTCTGTTACTTTAGACCAAACATTTGGAATTGGTTATACTGATGATATCGACCAAGCAAGAGAAACAATCAAAAAGGTTATTGCAGAATGTCCGTATATCAATCAAGATGTGGAACCAACAATCGTTGTATCTGAATTAGCTGATAGTTCTGTTAATTTCTTGGTACGTACAGATGTTACGGTTGCAACTTATTGGGATGCATTTGCTTTCATGAATGAAAATATCAAAAAATCGTTTGATAAAGCAAGTATCGGAATTCCTTATCCTCAAATGGATGTACATGTTCATAATAATTAATTAATATAATTCTTAGAACATAAAAAAAGCCGATTAAACTTTCGTTTAATCGGCTTTTTTTATGATTTAATTTATTTAATCCTAATGATAAAAAGCTTCTAAAGCTTTAATAATATTTAAAACATTTGCTTTATAAAAACCCGCACTATTCATACAATTCACTTCAATTACTTTCCAACCTTCATACGTCAATCCAATATCTAAAATATAAGCATCTGCTACTCGGAATAAATTTGCCATTTGCTGTCCAAAAGCCAAAGCTTCCTCAGAAACAGTTTCTTCAAAAGGAATTCCATCATTAAATAAATAATAGGAACTCGTAACTATTTTATCATCAACTATCCACAATCGAGCTTCTTTGATTATTTTATTAGCTTTAGAAATCAGAATCGTACTTTGAGCTGTAATCTTTGTTTGTTTTTTATCACTTAAAGTATAATAAACAAAATCATCCCATTCTACTTTTGAAAAAACTTTGCCTGTGAAAATTTTAGCTTCTTGACTTGGCTTAATAAATAAATGTTCCTCATTTTCCCAATCAAATTTATCAGCAAACTGCACCAATCGACTTTTAGAATTAATTAAATGTGTTCCAAAACCAACAGCATACTTTTCATATTCATGATTATTTCCATAAAATGAACCAGGTCGCCAATCGAAATCTTTAGTAACTTTTGCCAATTTTACAGAACCGTAAACAAAAATATCTTTACGGCTTGTTTTATATTCGAATGAATTACTATTCGGCAAAAACTCAACTACTTCATAAGGTAAATTTAATACCTCAAGTGCTCGAAATATTTCATTATATCGAGGGTCTGAAAAAACATTTTTTTGAATTAAATAATACATTTTTTATTAATAAAGAAGTGTGAAAGTAAATCCATACTTAGTTCTAAAAGCTGAGTAACAATACATTATCCTTTAAATATTAAGTGCTTAAGGCGTTCCTAAAATTTCTTTTAATTTATTTTCTAATGCAGCGCCTTTAAGGTTTCGAGCGATTATTTTTCCTTCTGCATCTATCAATAAAGTTTGAGGAATAGAACGAACACTATATAATTGAGCCGCAGCATTTTTCCAACCTTTTAAATCAGAAACATGATGCCATGTCAATTTATCTTTTTCGATTGCCTTTTCCCAA
>CAZEOC010000014.1:0-21383 GCA_964513525.1 uncultured Saprospiraceae bacterium
TAATGATGCAAGAAGATGGATTTCATTACCAGTTTTGAATATGACGTTTCAAACTTCGGATTTCGCTAAGTTAGCTTTAATAACTTATGTAGCCAGAGTTATCTCTTCAAAACAGGATTATATCAAGGATTTTAAGTCTGCATTTATACCGATAATTATTCCAGTTGTTTTGATATGTGGATTAATTGCACCAGCGGATTTGTCAACAGCAATTTTGTTGTTTTTGACTTGTATCTTATTAATGTTTATGGGACGAGTTGACTTGAAATATATTGGAATGTTAGCACTTATGGGAATTGCTACTTTCGGTTTATTAGTGGTTTTGGCAGATACTTTTCCTGCTTTGAATGATTATATTCGAGTAGATACTTGGGCGAAACGTTTTTATGATTTCAGAACGGATCCTTATGGAGAATTCCAAGTGCGACAAGGAAAAATGGCAATTGCAGAAGGTGGTTTTGTCGGTGTTGGTCCAGGGAATTCATTCCAAAGAAATTATTTACCATCTGCTTATGCAGATTTTATATATGCGATAATTGTGGAAGAATATGGTTTATTCGGTTCCGCAGCTATCTTGATTTTATATTTAACACTCTTTTTTAGATGTGTTCGATTGGTAACGATTAGTACGAAAGCATTCGGAGCAATGTTGGCTTTAGGTTTGAGTTTGATGTTGGTTTTACAAGCATTAGTAAATATGGCAGTTGTGGTACATTTAGTTCCTGTAACTGGTTTGACTTTGCCAATGATAAGTATGGGAGGAACGTCACTCTTATTTACTTGTTTATCAATCGGAATGATTTTGAGTGTGAGTAAATTTGTATCAAAGGTCTGATATATTGTTGAATTGTTTTATTGCTAAATAATGGATTAACAATCTTTAGTAATTATGGAAGTGAAACAATGTAACAGTAGGACAAGGTAACAATATAAAAGATGAAAATAATAATCAGTGGTGGCGGAACAGGTGGACACGTTTTCCCTGCAATTGCAATTGCGAATGCAATTAAGGCGATTGAGCCGAAAGCAGATATTTTGTTTGTTGGTGCAGAAGGAAAAATTGAAATGGAAAAAGTTCCGAAAGCGGGTTTTCCAATTAAAGGATTGTGGATTAGTGGTTTTCACAGACAATTGACGTTGAGAAATATGCTTTTTCCTGTGAAATTGATGGCGAGTTTAATAAAAGCGAGAAGTATCGTTAAAGATTTCAAGCCTGATGTTGCGGTTGGTGTTGGTGGTTACGCGAGTGGGCCAACTTTAGAAATGGCAACACGTTTGGGTGTTCCTACTTTGATACAAGAACAAAATTCTTATGCTGGTGTAACGAATAAGTTATTAGCAAAAAAAGTAAAAAAGGTTTGTGTTGCTTATGATAAAATGGATCGTTTTTTTGAAGCTGAAAAATTGGTTTTGACGGGGAATCCTGTAAGAGAAGCGATTACTCATATAGAAGGAAAACGAGCGGAAGCAATTACACATTTTGGTTTACATAATAGAAAACATACGGTTTTTATTGTTGGCGGAAGTCTTGGTGCAAGAACGCTGAACAATGCAATGGAAGCGAATTTCGATGCGATTAGTAATCATCAAGATATTCAATTTGTGTGGCAATGTGGTAAATTATATTTTGAAGAATTCAAAAAGAAAAAAACGGCTCAATTACCAAATGTTCATTTGACTCAATTTGTAGATAGAATGGATTTGGCTTATGCAGCAGCAGATGTCGTGATTTCAAGAGCTGGAGCAACTTCGATTTCTGAATTATGCTTAGTGAAAAAGCCAGTGATTTTAGTGCCTTCGCCAAATGTAGCAGAAGATCATCAAACCAAAAATGCGATGGCTTTAGTAGAAAAAGATGCAGCAATTTTAGTGACGGATAAAGAAGCAGAGGAGAAAATGGTAAATACAGCAATTAATTTATTGAATAATCATAATCAAAAATTGCAGTTGAGTGAAAATATTGAAAAGTTAGGAAAACGAAATGCAGCGGAACGGATAGCGAGGGAAGTTTTACAATTAATGAAATAAAAATTGGTATTCGGTATTTGGTACTTGTTATTAGACAAATACCGAATACCAAATACCGAATACCAAAAATATTTTGTGGATTTTAAGAATATAAAAAAAGCTTATTTCGTAGGAATTGGAGGAATCGGTATGAGTGCAATTGCTCGGTTTTTTAATAGTCGAGGAATTGAAGTTTTTGGTTATGATAGAACAAGAACTGAATTAACTCAAAAGCTTGAAAGTGAAGGAATTAATATTCATTATGAAGATGATTTAAATCAGATTCCAAAGGGAATTGATATTGTAGTTTATACACCGGCTGTACCAAAAACTCATCAAGAGTTGAGTTACTTTATGAATAATGATTTTGTGGTCATGAAACGGGCTGCAGTTTTGGGATTAATTAGTCGCTCAAAAAGTGTAATAGGAATTGCGGGAACGCATGGAAAAACAACGACTTCAACAATCGTAACACATTTGCTAAAAGTAGGAGAAGTGGATTGTTCTGCGTTTTTAGGTGGAATTGCACATAATTTTCAATCAAATTATGTACACGGAGAAACGGATTATGTAGTTGTGGAAGCGGATGAGTTTGATCGTTCTTTCTTGCATTTGCATCCAACTTTTTCAGCAGTTATGAGTATGGATGCCGATCATTTGGATATTTATGGCGATGAAACTGCGATGCACGATAGTTTTCGAGAATATGTTGGGCAAACGAAAAATGGCGGATTTGTTTTTTACAAAGCTGATTTACCATTAAATGAAAAAGAAAGGAACGGAACAACTATTCAAACTTTTGGTGTAGAACAAGGTGATTTTAAAGCATACAATATACGTGTAGAAAATGGTTTTTTTGTTTTTGATTTGAAAAGTCCGATTGAAAATATAGAAAACTTAAAATTCACTTTACCAGGAAAGCATAATATTGAAAATGCAACGGTTGCCATCGCAATTGCTCAAACTTTAGGCGTTTCAGCAGAAGCATTAAAAGAAGGTTTATTGAGTTTCAAAGGAATAAAGAGAAGGTTCGAATTTATCATTCGAGCAGATGATAAAGTATTGATTGATGATTATGCGCATCATCCGACAGAATTGAATGCTGCAATCTCGGCTGCGAAAACACTTTATCCGAATGAAAAGATAGTTGGAGTTTTCCAACCGCACCTTTTTTCAAGGACAAAAGACTTTGTAAATGGCTTTGCAAAAGCATTGGATAAATTAGATGAAATTGTGCTTTTAGATATTTATCCTGCAAGAGAATTGCCTATTAAAAATGTGACATCACAAATAATTTTAGATAAAATGCAAAAATCAAACAAGAAAATTTTATCTAAACATCAATTGTTGGAAGAATATCCAAAAATTGATACAAAAGTGATTTTAATGCTTGGTGCAGGAGATATTGATAAATTAGTTGAACCAATGCAGCGTATTTGGTTGAAAATGAGTTAAATATTGCATTTTTTTCGCTTAAATGGAACGAATAACTTGCATTATATATTAAAAAATATGTAATTTGGCGTTTGAAACAAGTTGGTTCAACTTTGTAGAAAAAATAGCCATTATTTTTTATTTGTGATGAGGATAAAATCTAATTATTAATGTTAATCGCAAAGAAACATAGTTAGATTATATCATAATTAATAATTGTGAATTGAAGTAAAGAATAGATTAGAAAATGGCAAAAAATGAAGCTCAAAGCATCAAAAAAACTTTAAAAAGATTAATCGCATTTGCTGGTGGATTATTCTTATTAGGTGTGTTGCTAACAGCTGTTGAACATAAGTTTAGTACCAAAAGTGGTATTTTAACTGTTAATATTGAACCGATAGAAGATAAACGATACATTTTACCTGAAGATATTGGAAAGTTAATCAAGAAAACATTTTATGGAGAAGATCATCCTAAAACAATTCAAGAATTACTATCTGATGAAACACTTGGTACGATGAATCTAAAAGCTTTAGAAGAGGTCGTTGATAATTATCCTTGGGTGAAATCCTCTGATGTTTATGTAGATGCGAATAATAATATCACGGTAAATATTATTCAAAGAGCACCTATCATGCGATGTTTTGATGAGCGAAATAATGCTTTTTATGTAGATGAAAATGCTCATCAAATGCCCGTTTCAGAACGAGAAACAGCAAGAGTGATTGTTGCAAATGGATACATTAAAAATCCAGAAGAAGGCACAACAGCAGATAGTTTATATAATGTAGTTGATAGTTTATGCAAGTTGGCATTATATATACAAAAAGATACTTTTCTAACGGCTCAATTTGAGCAAATATATGTTGAAAGAAATCAAGACTTTACATTGATTCCAAAAGTAGGAGATAGTGAAGTTTTGTTAGGAGATTTGAATTTATTAGAAGATAAATTTAAAAGACTCCGAATATTTTATTTGGAAGCAATGCCTCGAGAAGGTTGGCGGAAATATGAAAAAATCAATCTAAAATATAAAAAGCAGATTGTTGGAGTGAAAAATTAGAAAATTTGTTAGTTGCTAATAGTTACTTGTTAATAGGCTAATACAAAGAAACTTTATTTAATAATATGGTTTCGTGAAATTTCTGAATAACGAATAACAAATACCGATTAACTAATATATATGTAATAATAAAATAGTAACAAAATGAGTAAAACCAGTAACATTGTTGTCGCTTTAGATATTGGTACAACTAAGGTCTGTGCAATCGCAGGTCGCTTGAATGAACACAATCAATTAGAGATACTTGGCGTAGGTAAAGTAGAATCTATTGGTGTATCAAGAGGTGTTGTTTCAAATATTGAAAAAACTGTAAAAGCAATTACAGAAGCAGTTCAAGAAGCAGAAAAAAGAGCAAAAATTCAAATTGATGTAGTAAATGTAGGTATTGCTGGACAGCATATCAAAAGTTTACAACACCGAGGTATTTTGACTCGTCATCATGCTTCGGATGAAATTAGCAAAGCAGATATTGAGAAATTAATCAATGATATGCATAAGTTAGTTTTGCCACCAGGAGATAAAATTATCCATGTTATTCCTCAGCAATTTACAATTGATAATGAGCAAGGAATTACAGATCCGATTGGTATGTCAGGTGTTCGTTTAGAAGCGAATTTCCATATTATCACAGGTCAAATTACAGCATCAAAAAACATATATAAATGTGTTGAACGTGCTGGTTTGAAAGTTTCAAATTTAACTTTAGAACCAATAGCTTCTTCAGAATCTGTATTAAGTGAAGATGAGATGGAAGCTGGTGTTGCTTTAGTTGATATTGGAGGTGGTACGACAGATTTGGCAATTTTCTATGAAGGAATTATTCGCCATACGGCAGTTATTCCTTTTGGTGGTAATGTCATTACTAAAGATATAAAAGAAGGTTGTAATGTAATGCAACACCAAGCTGAGAAATTGAAAGTGAAGTTTGGTTCTGCATTAGCAGATGAGGTTTTTGATAATCGTGTGATTACAATTCCAGGGTTGAAAGGACGTGAACCAAAAGAAATTGCAGAGAAGAATTTAGCAAGAATTATTCAAGCAAGAGTTGAAGAAATCTTTGACCATGTCTTTTGGGAGATTCGTCGTTCTGGTTATGAACGAAAGTTAATGACTGGTGGAATCGTTTTGACTGGAGGTGGAGCTTTATTGAAGCACATCGAACAGTTAGCGGAATACCATACTGGAATACCAACACGAATCGGTTCTCCAATTGAACATTTAGCACACGGATATGCAGAAGCTGTAAGTAGCCCAATTTATGCAACTGCTTTGGGTTTGATTTTGAGAGGATTGAAAGATGCTCCAATTCAAGAAGAAGAAACTTCAAATACGAAAAAGGCTTCTAATGCAATGAGAATTGAAAGCAATGCAACCGCTACAGATGGAAAATGGTATGAAGAATTATTCCGAAAAACAAAGGAATGGTTTGAAGCAGAACCAGAAACGGATTTATAGTAAAATTAGCTATTTTTGTGTTTAATAAATTATTAATCGCTTGAATAGCTAATTAATATCTTCAAGCAGAAGAAATCTTGTAATTGAACATGAGAAAAATCTTATTGAATAATGCTAAAATTGTCAATTTACTTAAAGAAGATAAATTGGTAGTTATAGATGGAGGAGCAAGAGGAACTGTTTTCAAACCGATGAACTTATTGAATAAATCAATTCTACAAGTCATTCGTTTTGAGCCTGATGCTGACGCAAGTATTATTAATGATTCTAATGATATTGTTGTTTCAAAAGCATTGTGGAACAAAAGTCAATCAATTGATGTCAATATTGCAATAGAACCTTCTTCCTCATCCGTTTATCCTTTTAATGAAAAATTACAGCAATATATTGATCCGCAAGTACATACTCGAAAGACGAAAAAAACAGTAACTGTAGAAGCGATCAGTATTGATGAATGTTTAGCAACTTATGATATAAAAAATATTGATTTCATAAAGTTAGATATTCATGGTGCAGAATATGAAACATTACAAGGAGCTAAAGAAGTTTTAAAAAATACTTTAGGTTTGTTAGTTGAAAGTTGGTTAATACCAATACATTCAGACCAAAAAGTTCGTGGAGATGTAGAACGATTAGCATTAGATAATGGGTTTTATGTTTTTGAAGAAAATGTTGTTGCAAAATGGGGACGAAAGCCAAATTCATTTTTGAAAAGGCAACCTGTAGCAGTTGACACTTTGTTTTTTAAAGATACTTTAGTCAATAATGCGATTACTGATGAGCTTAAATTAATAAAACTCATTGGTTTAGCAGATTTATTCAATCACAATGGTTTTGCTTTACAATTATTAGGATTGGCTAAGAAAAATCAATTGATTCAAGAAGATATTTTAAAAGTTATTGCTATTCATTTTGATAAAAAAGGAAAAGCGAGTTTGAAAGATAAGCTAAGATCCAAACTGATTAGAATATTATCCGAAAATGACGATTGTGCTTTTAGATAAGTAATAGATTGATAATTTTTGATTTTAAAAGGATTATCAATACTTTTAAACTTATATTAGATAAATATATATCTAATATAAAAAACAACAATTTGAATTTCAAGGTTTGAGATAATGAGAATTCTTAAATCACATTAAAAATTAGAAAATATGCAGTTCAATCTAACAAATGGAGGCGACTCAATTATAAAAGTAATAGGTGTTGGTGGAGGTGGAAGTAATGCAGTTACACACATGTTCAATCAAGGTATTGTAGGTGTTGATTTTGTAATTTGTAATACAGATGAACAGGCTATGGAAATGAGTCCTGTACCAACAAAAATAAATTTAGGTCCTGCATTGACAGAAGGAAGAGGAGCAGGTTCTCGCCCAAATATTGGTAGAGAAGCTTGTATCGAATCTATTGAAGATGTGAAACAATTCTTGACTGATAATACCAAAATGGTATTCATCACAGCTGGAATGGGAGGCGGAACAGGAACTGGTGCAGCACCAGTTATTGCGAAAGCAGCTCAAGAATTAGATATTCTTACCGTAGCAATTGTGACTTTACCATTTACATTTGAAGGTCGTCGTCGTACGAATCAAGGTACTGATGGATTGGAAGAATTAAAGAAAAATGTAGATACAATTATCGTTATTTCTAATGATAAATTGAGACAAATTCATGGTAATTTAACTTTGGCAAAAGCATTTTCAAATGCGGATGATATTTTGGCAACTGCTGCAAAAGGAATTGCAGAAATTATCACAGTTCCAGGTTATATCAATGTGGATTTTGAAGATGTTAATACAGTAATGCGTGGTTCTGGTGTTGCGATTATGGGAACATCTGCTATGGAAGGTGAAAACCGTGCAAGACGCGCCGTAGAAGCTGCTTTGAATTCTCCATTATTGGAAGATAACGACATCAAAGGTGCGGAACATATTTTATTAAATATTACTTCTGGTACAAAAGAAGTAACAATGGATGAAGTATTTGAAATTACGGAATATGTTCAAGAAGAAGCAGGTTATGGAACGGATTTGATTTGGGGTAATTGTTATGATGAAACCTTAGGTGAAAAAATCAGTGTAACTGTTATCGCTACAGGTTTTGACCAAGCTAAAAAAGATAAATTAACACATAAAGAAACACAAACTGTAGAGAAACCAAAACGTACAGTTATTTCTTTAGATGATGAAGTTGAAGTGACTCGTCCTTATGAGACTGGTTACAGAGATGGAGAAGGTTCTCATACTTTCGATTTAGACTTGAGTGCGAACAAATCGCAGCAAAGCTACGGTGAACCTTATGTCAAAGGTGTAGAAGAAAATAAGCCAGAAGCTTACGAAATTCGCCAAAGAAGAAGACAACGATTAAATAATTTACATACTAAATTAAATAATCCACAAATTGTTAATGATTTGGAAAGCGAACCAGCTTATTTGAGAAGAAATATTGAATTAGAAGATGTACCACATTCTTCAGAATCAGAAGTTTCTAAATGGACAATTGATGATTCTGATGAACCAGAATTGAAAAAAGGAAATTCTTTTCTACACGACAATGTAGATTAGATTATTGACAACATACTATTTTATTACATTACAATAAAGGCTACTCGTTTTTCGAGTAGTCTTTTTTTATCTGTTTTATACGGAAATAAAAAAATGGCTTTCGCCAATAATTGCACTCACCGACCGATTAGATAGAAATGGACATTTATTTATTCTATTTATTAAATGACTTTGTGCTCAAAGTATTTTCGCTCAACTATTCCATTACCTTTCTATAATAATGGAATATCTGAAAAGGTACTTAACTCAAACTTCGATATTCTAATGGATTTGTTCCAATTTCTTTTTTAAATAATCTCGTAAAACTTTGTGGATATTCTATTAGCTATTATTATTTTGTTTTGTTCTATAATTTAATGAAACAAAGATATAGCGGCTTATTTACCTATGCTTAACTATTTCACTGATAGATATAACTATTTCATAGATTTGAAGATAATCAATATCTATCCATTTTGACTTTGTTTTATAACATAAGTATAGAGTCTTTAAATTAATGAAATACCACTTTTACATAGTTTTTTGTATCAAAATTGATTCTTAAAAAATATTTTATGAATATTATGGTTAATAAAATGGTATTGATTATTACTATTTAAATTAATATCTTTAGAAAATCGAAACAGAACACACAGTAATTAATGAAAACCAAAATGGACAATTAAAATTGAAGTATGCAATTGTTGTACTTTATTTTGATTTCAAATTGTTGGATTTATTTTTATAAATTACTAAAATTCAAAAATCAACTTTAAAAATTACATCATGAAAAAATTCCTTGCCTTTACTTCATTAACTTTTATTTTCATTATCACTTCCAGTTTTACGATAGAAGAAACTTATTCTTTGCAGGAAAATATGGAAGATTATAGCCGATTAAGTGAACGATATTGTTCGACTGCATTTGGTGGAGATATTGAAATTAATAATATCAAAGATAATAATAGGGAAGTCGGTTATTCAATCTGGATTAGTAGAAAATCTCGTAAAGTTCACGCTAAATATTTTGCACATAAACAAAATGGAGAAGTTGTCAATGATAGATACAATGACTGGAAGCAAAACAAAAAAATTGTATTAATGTCAAGCGGAACTTATGCTGCTGGTTGGGACGGAACGGATAAGCCTGTTGGTGTAACGGTTGATAATGGAAAAATAGTTAATAGAAATTATGATAGTAGAATGGACGGTTTAGTTATAGTTTATGCAACAGGTGGAATCGTTGTGTCTAACATTGAAGATGGAGATTTATACTTAGATGCTTTGGGCAAAAGAGTTGATATTAGAAATTCTTATGATAGAAGTTTATTCTTAAAATGGGCACAAGAAGAAGAAGCAACTGTTTTTCAAACACATTTGACAATTTTCAAAAACGAATTACAATTCAAAACGGATAGAAATCAAGTTTATTCAAAACAGCCGAAAAAAGCAAAACGTAAGTTTTTAATTTTGGCAAGAGATGATGACGGACAATTATATCATATTGTTTATTATTTCAAACAAAGAGAATATACAATGTATGAAGCTTCTGCTAAAACATTGACGTATTTGAAGAGTAGAGATATGAATGTAATTGCTGCAATTAACTTAGATACAGGTGGTTATGATATTTTAAGTAGTGGAAAAGGTATTAAAGATTGTAATGGGAATTACTTGAAAGGTACAAAAAATCATGAACGTGAAAATATGACGAATATGCTGACTTATTGGTCGGAGTAAAAATTGTTAATTGTTATTGGTTAATTATTAATCAGTAGTTTCATGAAATCATTACATTTAATAGAAATGTTTTTGCTTTCGCTGATTAACAATTAACCAATAATGATTTACCAACTAAGAAAAATGAAAACCACCAAACTAATTTTACCATTAATATTTTTTTCTATTCTAATTAATACTTTAGATGGAAAAGACTTACCTAAATTATTTGAAAATGTTCAATCTGAACAGTTTTTAGATACATTTAATTACAAAGCTTTCTTGTCTGATATTCAGCCTAACAATATAATTGAATTAGAGCGAACTCGCCAATATTTGAATCGTGTCAATATTGATGGAGATGCTTTTATTTGGACTGCTTTTGAACAATTTGCAGAAAGACAAGTCGTTGATTTTAAAGAAGATACAGAATCTATAAAATCCTTTTTAGAATTAGGTGTTGTGATGGCACATTCCAAATATTATTTAGCAGATAGCATTTTTATTTATACAGCTGTAAGTGATTTGATATTTGAGAAAATTGCTCAACCATTAGATTTAGCAATTGCTGAAGAGGAAATCAAAACAGATGATTTTAATATCAAATATATTGCGAATCGACTTTGTGATAATCAATATTGTATTGATATGCCAACTTCAAACTGGACAAAACTTCGTCAGAACATAGCAAAAGGTGATTGGGCTTATATCTGGTCAAAATTTACAGGAACTTATTTACGGGAATTTCTGATAGCAATTGGTGCTGGTCTTATTGGATTGCTACTGATTTTTTGGTTGATTAAAAAGCGAAGAAAGTAGTTCCTATTTTTTACCAGCTTTCTAATAAAATCACTTTTGTGAATTTATATTTTGAGATAATACTTCACTTCGTGAATGTAGTTTTAGTAGTTATGAAAAAACTCGCTCTACTTGTATAAACCCGTTCTATTATGAAAAAAACAACATTAAGAAATATAGGGATTTTAGGAATTATAGCAATTGGAACTTTTGCTTATTGGCAATCAGTACAGCCAAATTCGACCATGAATCCAATTGATAAAGATATTTTAGATTCTATCAATATTTCGGAAAGTATTAAAATAGAAACTGATTTTGATAGTTTGAACTATGAAGTTCGAGAACATGGAAATGTTATTAAAACAGTCAATTTTAAAGGTGTGAAATATGATGTTTTTGTCGCTGATTTAAGAAGTGTAAAATTACAAATGCATTGGAAAAATAGGCAAAATTTACTTTTAAAAGATATTAATTCATTAAAAAAGGAAGTAGAACAGAAAGGTGATAAGTTACTATTTGCAACTAATGGAGGAATTTATAGTGGAGATTATACACCAGAAGGTTTGTATATTGAAAACGGCAAAGTTTTAAGTCGTTTGAATTTAAAAGATGCTGGAGGTAATTTTTATTTAAAGCCAAATGGTGTATTTACAGTAACAAATAATAATTCGGCAACTATAGTAAAAAGTGAAGATTTTCCGAAGTTAGAAAAGACACTTTCTAAATCAAATATGAAGGTTGATTTTGCGATTCAATCTGGACCACAATTATTAATTGATGGTAAAATTCATCCTAAGTTCAGAGCTGGTTCTCCCAATACATATATTAGAAATGGAGTTGGTATTTTTAATAATAATTCTAAAAAAGTAGTTTTTGCTATTTCTCATCAAGCGGTTAATTTATACGATTTTGCGAGTTTCTTTTATGAAGTAGGAAAATGTGATGATGCACTCTATTTAGATGGTTTTGTATCGAGAATGTATTTGGAAGGGAATGCAACCAGTCGAAAAGATTTAGATGGCAATTTTACAACAATGATTTCGGCAATCAAAAAGTAGATTCGGATTATGAATTGCAAGTTTTGACGAATTGAATTAAAAAAATTGGAGTGCAAAGACTTTATTATTCCGAAAGGTCGGAATCAATGACTTGCTCTATGAAAATAAAAAAAATGAAAAAATCAATCTTACTATTAATAATAAGCTTTGTTCCATTCTTTGCGATTTCACAATCAAAGAAGAGTTTGAAAAAGGAAATTATACGTTTGAAAAGTGATGTAGAACAAGGTGAATTAAGGATTGAAGGTTTCAAGAAAGAATCATCTACTTATTTAAGGGAAAGAGATTCTTTACAAAATCTGATTTCTGGAAAAACAGTTGCTATTAAAACAGTAGAAGTTGTGGATTCTTCTAAATTAGATAAATGTGAATCTGAAATAGAAAAATACAAAAGAGAAGCAGCAAAATGGAAAAAAATTGTTGCGGATAAACTGCCTGATGAAATTAGAAAAGAAGAAGAACGTATAAAAGCAAATGCAGTTTATAAAACTGAAGTTGCTGCACAAAAAAAATGGTTTCAACAAAAAATCACAACGCAATTAGCTGCCAGTTCAAATGGTAGAACAGCAATAAAATCTATTGATATTCCTTCTTTCCGAACTGGATTTGATGTTTATGTTGTGGATATGAAGCAGAATGAAAATAAAGTCAAATTATATCTAAAAGACAGTAAAGGAGAGAGTTACGGAAGTTTAGGGAAATTGAATACAAGCTTGAAAAGAAGTGGACAGAATGTAGTATTTGCCATGAATGGTGGAATGTACACACCACAACAATTACCACAAGGTTTATTTATAGAAAATGGAGTTGAGAAAGCAAAAATTGATTTGAAACAAGATGCTTATGGTAATTTTTATATGCAGCCAAATGGTGTTTTTCTGATTGATACAACTGGAAAACCGATGGTTGTGAAATCAACCGCTTTTGAACCATATCGAGGAATTACAAAATATGCAACTCAATCTGGTCCAGCTTTAGTTTTGAATGATGTTTATAATGCTCATTTTAATCAATGGTCAAAAAGTCGAAAAATGAGAAATGGAGTTGGAGTCACAAGAGATGGAAAATTAGTTTTTGTGATTTCAAGAGGAAATGTGAATTTATATGATTTTGCGACCTTCTTTAATCAAATTTTAGATTGCCCAAATGCGTTATATTTAGATGGCGTGGTTTCCAAACTATATTGTCCAGAATTAGGAAGAGAAAGAAGAGAAGATATTGGTGGCGGTTTTGGACCAATTATCGGCATAACAAACTAAAGAACGTGTAAATAATGACTTATAATATTTGATAAGTTATTTTTTTATTCCTAAATCCTAGTCGAAGTTGGAGAATCGACCTACAACATGAAACAAACACAAAAACACTTATAAATCAATTTTTAAGTAAATCGACTAAACATGAAAACAAAAACAAGATTACTATTGCTATTGCTGAGTTTTGTGGTGACTTCTGTTACGGCTCAACGAACAAATATCAATAAAGGATTAATTGCTCATTATTTATTTAATAATACGGCAAATGATGCAAGTAAAAACGGAAATGATGGAATTGAATTTGGTGGTTTAGAATACGTCAAAGATAGATTTGGCAATGATTGTGGAGCATTACATTTTAATGGAACAGATGCGTATGTAGTTGTTCCAAATTCTGCTTCATTGTCTTCTCCAAAAGATGAATTTTCAGTTGCGGTTTGGTTTAGAATTGAACCAGATAAAAGCGGATTACAATGGTTAACTATTGTTTGTAAATCGGCAAATCCAAGAGAAACTCCAATTGACCCACAGTTTCGAGCGCAATCTACAAGAGTTACCGTTTCTATTAATACAGATTTTACAGAAAATGTAAGGAAACAATTTGAGTATTATAAATGGAGTCATTTCACTTTGGTTTATGATGGAAATAGCGTTAAAACTTATTTGAATGGACAAAAATATTTTGATTTTCCTTATCGTAAACCGTTGATTCAGAATAATAAGGCAATGGAAATCGGTCGAGATGTACCGGGAGAATTAGAATTTTATAATGGTACTTATGATGATTTAAGAATTTATAATCGTGGATTGACGGAAGCTGAAATTCAGAAGATTTATAAAGATGATTCAGAAAGAAATTCACCAAAACCTTGTCAATCAACTCAGTTACCTCCAGAAGTAGAAATTATTACGCCAAGTAATGACCCACATAGAACGGAGCAATCTGACCAAAAAATCAATGCAACTATTAAGCATGTTGATAATAGAAATGATGTAATTTTCTTAGTGAATGGACAGCAATCAACTCGCTTTGATTTTAATCCTAAAACTCAAGAATTCTCAGCGGATATTTCATTGTACGAAGGGCAAAATACAGTAAAAATTATTGGTAAAAATAAAGTCGGAAAAGATGATGATTCCAGATTGATAATTTATAAAATGGAAGAGGAAGCAGAATTGCCTCCACCAATTGTTACGATAATTACACCGAGTGATAATCCGCACGAAACAGAAGTTGGAACGCAACGAATTACTGCGACGATTAAAAATGTAAGTAGTAAAAATGATGTGACTTTTAAAATGAATGGTCAATCGGAACGCTTTAATTTTAATCCTAAAACGAAGAAATTTGAAACGACAGTTTCTTTAATAGAAGGTGGAAATGTTTTTGAAATTACTGGAAAAAATACGGTTGGAAAAGATGCTGATTCTGGAACAATTATTTATAAAAAGAAGAATAAACCACAATTACCGCCTCCAATTGTTACGATAATTACACCGAGTGATAATCCGCACGAAACGGAAACTGGAACGCAACGCATTACTGCAACGATTAAAAATGTAAGTAGTAAAAATGATGTGACTTTTTCTATTAATGGTCAATCAGAACGCTTTGTTTTTAATCCAAGAACAGAGAAATTTGAAACGACAGTTTCTTTAATAGAAGGTGGAAATGTTTTTGAAATTACAGGAAAAAATACGGTTGGAAAAGATTCGGATTCGGGAACAATTATTTATAAAAAGAAAAAAGAACAATTACCGCCACCGATTGTAAAGATTATTATTCCAAGTTCTAATCCTTACGAAACGACGCTTTCTTCTCAGAAAATTTCAGCGAAAATTAAAAATGTTTACAGCGAAAAAGATGTAACTTTTTTATTTAATGGGAAAACAGAAACTTTTAAATTTAATCCAACGACGGAATATTTTGAAGCGAAAGTGGATTTAATGAAAGGTGGAAATACTTTCGAGATAACGGGTAGAAATACGGTTGGAAAAGATATTGGAACTGGTGTTGTGATTTATAAAGTGAATAAACCACAATTACCGCCGCCAACTGTTGATATAACGACTCCGAGTAGTTCACCTTACAATACAGAAAAGGACCGAGAACGAATTACTGCGACAATCAAAAATGTTTATAAGAAATCGGATGTTACGTTTATTTTGAATGGTAAAAAGCAGACGAACTTTAATTTTAATTCGACTTCAGAATCTTTTTCTGCTTTTATTAATTTAATGGACGGTGCGAATGTGGTGAAGATTACAGGAAAAAATACAGTTGGCGAAGATGATGCTTCAACGGTTTTGATTTATAAACCAAAAGAAGTAGTGAAGAATCCACCGACGGTTGATATTACTTCACCAAATATTTCTCCTGCTACGACTTTCCGTTCTAATAAGGAAATTATTGCGACAACTACAAATGTAAATTCGAAGAGTGATATAGATTTTACAGTAAATGGAAGAAAAGTTACAGACTTCAAGTTTGATGTGAACGGACAATTAATTCGAGCGAATATTGATTTAATGACTGGTGCAAATTCCGTATTAATAAAGGTAAAAAATAAAGATGGAAAGGATTCTGATAATACGGTTGTGATTCGAAGAGAAAAGAAACCAACTGGAGCTGATAGTTTGACGGTGACTTATAAACAAGTTGTTACGGTAAAATCAGACAGAATTATCTTCACTTGTTATGACCATCAAAGAGAAGATGGAGATATTGTATCGGTTTGGTTAGATGACGAATTGATTGTTGATAAATTGAAATTGAAAGTAATTGGAAACGGTGAATTCAAGACAGAATTAAAACTGGAAGAAGGTCGAGTTTATACGATAATTCCAAAAGCATGGAATTTGGGAACTAAGCCACCGAATACAATGGCAATCGAGATTGATGATGGCGTTACTCGTTCGATACAAATTATATTAGAGTCAGAAATCGGAAGAAGTGAAGCGATAAAAATCGTTTATAGGAAATAAAAAATTATTTAAAATTAGGCATCGGACACCTTCAAGGTGTCCGATACCTTTATAAAAGAAATTATGAAAAAATATTGGATTCATTTTGGGCTTTATTGTAGTATGTTTCTGCTATTTAGTGGAAGTATGTTCATTCAAAATGAATCTAATAATTTGTATGTAATACAATTATCAAGTAGTGCTGGGATTTGGTCAGATGTTGCTTTTGAAGTAGAGAAAAATCGATTTAGAGTCTTAGCAAAATATGGCTTTGTTTATGAAACAAGTTATCTGAAATCGAATAAAATTGAACCTTCAAAACTCATTTTAGGAACTTATAAAAATAGACAAACTGCCGAATTGATTAAAAATGAAATTCAGGCAAAATATGGTTTAGACGCTTTTATTAAAACAGTCAATAAACGCCCAACTTTACCAAATTCTCCCACTAAACAATATGTTATTGATAAAGATAAATTGGATAATTTGTACCGTTATAAATCAAAAGCATATAAAGGTGGAACATTAATAATAGAAAAAGCTGCTGAAGTAGAATATTTTTATTTTACTTATGTACTGACAGATATTAGAAAGCCAAATCTAAAACCTGAACCAATAATTAATCCCATAATTGACCAAAATACTAAAACAAATAATGTAAATATCCATACGGTTCAAAGAGGAGAAACATTGAATATAATCGCAAAAAAATACGGTACAACTGTTACTCGTTTGAAAGATGTAAACGGAATATTTAATGTTAATTCCATAAAAGTAGGGCAGGAGTTGAAGATTAAGTAATAATAAATTTCAACTTTTTTGTGTTTCTAAATTAGCTTTATTTATCTAATGTTAAAATAAAAGTAGCACCTTTTCCTTCTTCACTTTCTATCTCAATAGAAATATTAATTTTATCAGCAAGTAATTTAACGATAGCTAATCCGATACCTGAACCTTCGTATTCGTGACGTATATGCAGTCTTTTGAACATCTCAAAAATTTGTTCTTGGTAAGCTTTATCAATACCAATACCATTATCTTTAATATAAATTTTGTGTTGTTTTTCGGTTTCTATTACGCTTAAGTTTATAATTGGAGTTTCTGATTTATTAAACTTCAATCCGTTCTCAATAATATTTTTCAATATTGTATAAATAAAAGTAGAGTTTGTATTTAGAGTTGGTAATTTATCACTGGTTATTTGACCATTTTTAGATTTGATAATATTATTCAAGCTCAGTTCAATATTTTCTTTAATCAAGTTCAAATCAACTGCCTGTTTCTCAATATCTTCTCCTTTTGATAATTCGGTATAACGGTAAAAATCTTCAATTAAAGTATAAAGTTGAGTGGTACTTTTTTTAATGGTTGTAAAATCTTCAGCAAAATCTCTCTTAATGTTTTCTGGTAATTTTCTAAAAATCAATCCTGCATAACTTCCGATTGTGCGAATAGGTTCTTTGATGTCATGCGAAGCGATATAATTGAATGTTTTTAACTCATAATTGGCTTGTTCCAAATTTTTATTTGCCTTTTGTAGTTCGCTTGTTCGTTTTACAACGATGGATTCGAGTTTTTGATTTAATTCTTGTTTCTGCCGATTATTTCGATAAACCACAATTGCCCAACTACCGATTAATAACAGACCCAACAATAATGCAATCGTCATTACAGTCCTGCTTTGTATCGTTTTTTGCGTTGCAATAGCATCAGCTTTCAACAATTTATTTTCCACCTCTTTTTGTTCTACCGAAAATTGAGTTTCTAATTCTTCCACTTTTGCCATCAAAGAAGCATCATTGATACTATCATTAAAAGTCATTAATTCCCCTCTGATGTAATGTGCTTTTTTATAATTTCCAACGGCAGAATAAGCTCTATCTAAAGTGCTATAAACTTGACTGATATAAGTGAAATCATTTTGACTTTTAGAATCTTCTAATGCCTTTTCTCCATATTCTATTGCAAGGTTATATTGTTCTTTTAATAAATAATGATTAGAAAGTGCATCATACAATAAAGAATATAGGTAGCCAATATCATTTTCTTCAATTAATTTAATAGCCTCATCATAAAATTGGTAAGCCTTTTTAAATTCCTTTTTTTTGTCAAGGTAGACTGCTTTTTTTATAAGAATATCCGCTATACCACCATCATTATTAGATGATTTATACAAAACAAGAGCTTGTTCATAATAAATTTGAGCGGTATCTGGTTTATTCAAATCACTACTATAAATTAATCCTAAATTGGATAACATATTTGCCTTCGCAGTCTTATCTTCTACTAATTTTAAAGCATCTTTATAGTAATGAATAGCTTCTTTATTATTTCCATTAGAACTAAGTGCCATTCCAATATTATTAAGCAATCGGGCTTCATCATCTTTTGATTCTTCATACTTTCTGACGAGTTCTAAAGCAGCTATATAAGACTCTATTGCCTTGTCTATTTGACTAATTTTCCCATAATAGATTGCATAATTCCAATGAATAGTAATCATTTCTTTTTCTTCTCCTTTTTCTTCTATAAATTGTTCGTGTGATTGAACATATTTAAGACAACTGTCTGCATGTGAACCATGAAAATAATGACCATTGAATAGGTTTCTATAAGCATTAAAAACACCATCAAAATAATCAACTTTCTTACTCAATTCAAGTGCTTGGCGAGCGTAATCTATACAGACTTTAGGTTGGCTAAATAGGTGTTTTACAGCTATTTTATTATAATAAATAGCTTTACTTGTATCAGGAGTTGACTCTTGATTAATTATATTTAGTAAGCTATCAGTTTCTTCTTCAATTGATTGTGAATAAGCAGTTGTGGTTATAAAACATACTATCAGTAATGAAAATAAGATTTTATCTATAAACATTTTGCTGGAGATTTTTTGCATTTGAAATAGTGAAATATATATGTATGGTTATTGTCCTATTTTTATGCCAATCTATAATATATTGGTCTTTCATTGATGTTATTCTAAAGAATATATTTCTTTAATAAAGTAAGAGGTGTTTAGGCATTACGTAATTTTTTTTATGAAAACTCTAAAAAAACGATTATAACAAAAATATGATTTGCGAATTAGTAAACTAAATTACAACTAATAGTTTACATGTTTTTTATTAAAAAAGCCTTAAAATTCAGCTATTTTCTTGAAATTAGCCTCAAATGATGATAAAAAATTGTTTGTTACGTTATATTTTATAACTTTGTGTTAAATTCACAACAATAGAAATTAATATGATAACGGTAGCAGAAGCTGTTCAGCAGTTGATAAAACAATCACCTTTTGTATCTGAAGCATTGGCAGAAGGATTGATAAATGTGTCCGCATTAGCAAGGAAATTACAACCTGATGTACAGACACTATTAGGAAAACCTGTAAAATCAGGTGCAATTGTAATGGCGGTTAATCGCCAACATTTTGGAGATTTGACTTTTGTAGAAAAGAACTTACGACGATTTTTTAAGAAATTGAGTAATTATAGTGTTCGCTCTAATTTGGTTAGTTTTACTTATGTAAACTCTGATAATTTAGCTCAATGTCAATTAGAATTATTAAAAGCGATAAGTGAATTACCAAAGGTATTTTATACTTTTTCACAAGGAATTTCTGAAACAACTATTATTACAGAAATGAGTATTGAAGGAAAAGTAGAAGAGATATTTGAAGCAGAAAAGTTGATTAGTAAAGAAGAAAATTTATCGTCAATTACTTTGATTTTACCTGAAGATAATCGAGTTATTTATGGTATTTATTATTATATCTTGAAGGATTTAGCTTGGAATGGTATTAATTTATCTGAAATTATTTCTACGTCTAATGAGTTTACACTTATTGTTGATAATAAAGATTTAGACAATACTTTTTCTATTCTAATGAAATTGAAAGGAGTTTAGTAATTGATAATTAACAATGGATAATGGACAATTATTAAAAAGCCAATGAAACTTTGTTTCATTGGCTTTTTCAATTTTTCCCGAAAGAATCGGGATTTCGCTTTTGCTCAACAATTTTCAATTTTCAATTTTCAATTGCCCCAAACGTTTCAAACTTTCCTGATTATCTTCATTATAAATAGCTTGAATAATATCAATTTTTTCTTTTTCCGTCAAATGAAAACTCATAGAAGCACTTTCTGTTAATTGATTTGGTCTATATGTAAATGGAATGATTTCTACAGGATGTTCTTCATATATTTCAGTAATATAATCCAACATTGCATCTTGTGAAAAATCTTGCATTTCTATAAATTTACCTGCCAAGCCCAAAGGATTAATAATACTATTAATAATACCTTGTTTATGAGGTTCACTTTTATTTTCGGCTATTTTTTCATCTGCTCTGATTTGAACATATATAATTCCGCTTGTATTTTCTGTTATCCAATCTTTAAAAACATGGGTAAATCTTATCGGTAAATCAATACCATGATTATCTCTCCAACCAGCATCCATCACTTCAATGGTAGGAGAAGTTGGTAAAGTAACATTTGGTAAAATATAAGGATAGGTTGCACTCATTCTAATTGCTGAAGTAAGTCTTAAGTTTTCTGCTTTTTGATTTTGGAACAAACGATTGAAATCTAAACCGTCAAATTCTACATTTTCTTGATTTTGATGAGTGGATTTTGGACAAGTAAGGTAAGATAAACCTTGTGAACTAATCAATAATCTTTTACCATCGTTAGCTAAAACTGGAGAGAAAAATAGCATAGGAATTTCTGCTTTTTTTTCTAAATTTTTGAAATAATATAAACGTTTGTTTAATAAATCACTTGTATTTTCATTCAGTTGTTTTTCGAAAATATATCCTCTATCTTTTGGATAACGAATACTATCTAATTTAAACGATGACCAAGGTACAAATACATCATTTACAGCAATTGAAAATAAAATAGAATTTTGCAAGTCTTTAGCTGCGGTATATAGATGTTGGTTATCGTAAAGATTAGATTTTAATCGATTCTGATTATGTTCATACATTAGGGAACGATAATAAGCAGCACCAATCATTCCACCAGATGCACCAGTCATAACAGCAGTGTTTTTCATGAGTTGTCCATTAAGCAAACTATCT
>CAZEOC010000015.1:0-21308 GCA_964513525.1 uncultured Saprospiraceae bacterium
TGAGTTTACGTGATGAGTTCAAATTAAGTTCCAAACAAATATGGGATTTTTTTTTATCTCTACAAAAGAAAACACAAAAAAAGCTGTAAAACCAAAGGTCTTACAGCTTTTCCTGTAGATTAAGTAAATTTTGACGTATATATAGTATTTTAATTTGATTAAGCCATTAAAAACTAAAACGTTGTTCTTTATTTACGCCGCTAACTCTTCTACTAATCTTGAAATTTGTGATAAACGATCTTTATCTAATGAGTAATAGATAAATTTACCTTGACGATCTGTCGCTACTACACCAGCTCTTCTTAGAATAGCAAGATGTTGAGAAGCGACAGATTGTTCTAAACGTAATTTAACGTAGATATCTGTTACTGTCATTTGCTTATTTTCTTCTAATAAAGAAATAATCTGTTGACGCAATTTATGATTAACTGCTCTAAGCACTAAAACTGCTTTTCTAAGCTCCTCATAGTTTAAAGATACTTCTTGATTACCTTGATTTAAGGTAATCTCATTCTTTGAATTACTCATAGTGAAACTGGTTTTGTATTAAATTTTGTGATGTACTGGTAAGACTACTTTTGTGTAATAAGTAGTTATCTATTTTAATAGATGAAAATTTTTACTAATACGTTGCATGCTACATTAAATTTTTTTCTATTTATAACAGATTGATAAAAAATACTCCCTTTTTATTAGAGAGAATTAAAACTTGTAGACTTGAGATTTTGAAGAAAAAAATTCTGAATTGGGCAGTAATATCAAATATTTAAGAGTTCGAGGCGGTAGATAGAATTGTTAGAGATTCTATATTCATTAGTTCTTAAAAAAACTTTACCTTTGCAGCGTATTTCAAACTAAAAAGATAATAGAGTACATTTTTTTATGAATGAAACTTGTAATGTATCTAATATCTAATTCAAACAAAACGTCAAAAAAGAAATTATGGGAAATAACTTATTGAAAGGAAAAAAAGGAATTATCTCGGGTGCATTGGATGCTAATTCAATCGCTTGGAAAGTCGCTGAAAGATGTGTAGAAGAAGGAGCAGAAATCACTTTAACGAATGCGCCTGTTGCTTTGCGTTTTGGTCAAATCGATGAATTAGGCGAAAAATTAAACGCTAAGATTATCGCTGCTGACGCAACAAATATGGATGATTTGAAAAACCTTTTTGAGCAATCAATGGAGACTTTAGGTGGAAAAGTTGATTTTGTATTACACTCAATCGGAATGTCTGTCAATGTTCGTAAAGGTCGTGAATACACGAATTTGAAGCATGATTGGACCTTGAAATCTTTAGATGTTTCGGCTTTATCTTTTCATAAGATGTTACAAACAGCATTTAAAATGGATGCAATTAATGATTGGGGTTCAGTTTTAGGTTTGTCGTATATGGCTGCACAAAGAACTTTTCCTGATTATAATGAAATGGCAGAAGCTAAAGCTGTTTTAGAATCAATTGCACGTAGTTTTGGTTATCATTACGGAACTCGTAATAATGTTCGTGTAAACACAATTTCTCAATCACCAACAATGACAACAGCTGGAAGTGGTGTGAAAGGATTTTCTGATTTCTTTAGTTATGCAGATAGAATTTCACCTTTAGGAAATGCAACTGCTGACGAATGTGCAGATTATTGTGTTATGATGTTTTCAGACTTAACGAAAAAAGTAACTATGCAAAATCTTTTCCATGATGGAGGATTTGTAAACATGGGAATGTCACCTGCTTTATTTGATATGATTGATGAAATGAAAGAAGAGAAATAAATATTAGTTTTGAGAGATAGATATTTTAGTAGTGATGTGAATTTGCACTTTTTATTTTGATTGGCATTTTTAATTTTAGGTTGAAAGCGTTGACAAAACGTTAAAAACAAGCCGCTGTTTGAGCGTAGCGAGTTTCGGATTGTTTAGTTTTTTCAATGCTTTCAACCGTTAAGAAATTAAACAAGCCTTGACTTTTTGCTTCTTTTGCGTCAAGGCAAAAGAAGAAGGATTTTGAAAAAATTAAGATTTTTGATTTCCAGAAGTGTACATTAATAATATTGCTAATATTTTCACTCAAAACTATTAGGTATCGGATATTTTTAAAGTATCCGATACCTTCTACTTATTTTTTTAACATCCTATTAATAAGAGAAATAGTCTTTTAAATCGTTACGAATATTTACAGATAAAAAATTTGCAAAATGCAATACCTTTTAAAAGGAAAACTTACTAAAGACGTAAATTGGAATGTATATTCCTCATTACTAATTTTTCTTTTTTTAATACTTTCTTTTTCTACTTTCTCGCAGCCCGATACGACAAAACTCAGCCCAGAAATTATACAAAATTCAAGTTCAGAATTTATTCCATTACCAATAGACACTACAAGATTAGAATATTTTGATTGGAGAAACATTTCCAACCGAACAGATTTGTACGATACATTATTACAAGGTTTTCAGCAATATGATGCTGCTCGTCAGGGATTATTTTACGATTATATTCATATTGGAGACGTTGGTTCTGCCGCAACTCCTTTGGCATTCACGCCAATAAATAGACAAGGGTTTGATGTTGGCATTCACTCTTATGATATTTATCAACGACAATATTCAGACGTTCGCTTTTTTGATGTGAATAAGGCATATACACATGCTTATTATTCACAAGCGACCTCACAAGAAGATTTGATATTTTCTGCAACTTTTGCGAATAATATCAAAGGTAACCGTGGGAATATTTCAATGGATTACGATAGAATTAGTGAAGTTGGTTTATATAATAATCAGTTTTCTCGCCATACAAATTTGGCGATTAATGGTTGGTTTCAGAGTAAATCAAAACGTTATACTGGACTTTGGGCTTGGGTGCAAAATGTGAATGAACAAGAGATGAATGGTGGAGTTTCTGATACCTCAGAATTGTATAATGCTGGACAATTTGATATTCGAGCAAATGCAGTAACAAACCTAAGTACTGCAAAAGCAAGTTTAAGAAATAACCAATATATATATACGCAATACTTTAATTTATTACCGAAATCTCAAAATTTAAAACTTAAACATCGTGCAGAATTTCAAACTTTTGAGTATAAATATTATGATACTTCGCCATCTTTAGATTCTGCTTATTATGGAGATTTTCAAACTAATAATGTCGGTATTCGAAATTATATTCAATACAATAAAATTGAAAATGAAGCGACAATAAATTTAGAATATAAAGGTGCTTTAGATGTTGGAGCAGTTCATTCGGTATATTTATTAAATCAAGAACCAATTGATACAACGATTAGTAATTTATTTTTAATTGGTGATTGGGACTTAGCTTTGGGTGAAAAGCAAAATTACGGCTTACAAGTAAAAGGACATTTTGGTTTATTAGATAATCGAGCAGATTATTTATTGCAAGGAGATTTATTTTTGGGTTTTCCAAAAGAAATGCGATTGAAAGTTTCGGCGTATAGTCGAGGTTATCAACCGACTTTGCAACAGCATCAATTATATGTTTCGAAACAGCAATTATGGCAAAATGATTTTAATAAAACAATAGAAAATAAAGTTGGCGGAAGATTCGATTGGACTGAAAATTTTGCCATAGAAGGAAATTATTATTTAATTAATAATTTGATTTATTGGGATAGTTTAGCTTTGCCACAACAAACCGACTCTATCGTTAATATTGGTCAATTATTAGTGCATTATAAATTAAATCTGGGAAATTTTCATTTTGATAATTCTGCTGTTTTGCAACAAACCGATAATAATATTTTACGTTTTCCGACCATTGCAACGAAACATAGTTTATACTTTGAAGGAAATTTATTCAAAGATGCTTTATTTGCTCGAATTGGTACAGATATTCGTTTCAATACTAATTATTATTTCGATGCATTTCAACCGATTACACAACAGTTTTATCAACAAAATGATTGGGAAATGTCCATTTTACCAATTGCCGATGTTTTTATGAATTTTAGAGTAAAATCCTTTAGAGCTTTTGTCAAATTAGAAAATATCAATCAACTTATTGATAATAATCAAATCTACTATTCTGCCCCAAATTATCCGATTCGAGATTGGACTTTTCGTTTTGGAATATCTTGGTATTTCATTGATGGTTTAGAAGATTTACAGAATTTATCAAATGGAAATAATAATAGTGGCGGAAGTAGAAAACCAGCTGGAGTTGGTGGATTTTAGAAATAAAGCAAAGTAAAGAGCAAAGGATTAAAACAAAAAAAAGATGATACGAACTGAATCGTATCACCTTTCTAATATATGAAAGTAGGTTAGAAAAACCTGCTTTACTTTTAAATATCAATATTTGCATATTTAGCATTTGCCTCAATAAATGCACGACGAGGAGGAACTTCATCACCCATTAACATTGAGAAAACTCTATCTACTTCAGAATAATCCTCAATATCAACTCTACGAAGTGTCCTCGTATCAGGATTCATAGTTGTATCCCAAAGTTGGTCGGCATTCATCTCACCCAAACCTTTGTATCGTTGAATTTTTACAGAACTTTCGTTACCTTTTTCTCCTGCAAATTCTTTCACAGCGGCTTGTCTTTCTGTTTCATTCCAACAGTAACGTTGATTTTTTCCTTTTTTAATTAAATATAAAGGAGGAGCAGCAATATAAATATAACCTTGTTCTACTAAAGGTCGCATATATCTAAAGAAGAATGTCAAAATCAAAGTAACAATGTGGCTACCATCTACATCGGCATCACACATGATTACGATTTTGTGGTAACGTAATTTCTCAATATTTAAAATACGTTGTCCCTCTTTATCTTCAATAGAAACACCAAGTGCAGTAAAAATATTCTTAATCTCTTCGTTTTCGTAAATCTTATATTCCATCGCTTTTTCGACGTTTAAGATTTTACCACGAAGCGGCATAATAGCTTGGAAAAAACGGTCACGACCTTGTTTTGCCGTTCCACCTGCCGAATCTCCCTCAACTAAGAAAATCTCACTTTTTTCTGGGTCTTTAGAAGAACAATCTGCTAATTTACCCGGTAATCCGCTTCCCGTTAAAACGTTCTTACGTTGTACCATTTCTCGTGCTTTACGAGCGGCATTTCTTGCAGTTGCAGCTAAAATTACTTTATCAATAATTTTTTTCGCCTCTTTCGGATTTTCCTCTAAATAATGTTTTAATATAGTACCAACAACACGAGAAACGATTCCTGTTACTTCAGAATTTACTAATTCTCCTTTTGTTTGAGATTTGAATAATGGCTCAGGCATCTTAACAGATACAATTGCCGTCAGACCTTCTCGAAAATCATCACCTGAAATAGAGAATTTCAATTTATTGAAATAACCATTTTCTTCACCGTATTGTTTGAACAAACGATTTACGGCACGACGGAAACCACTCAAATGTGTTCCTCCATCTCGAGTATTAATATTATTAGCAAAAGATAAAATATTCTCTGAATAAGAAGTATTATATTGTAAAGCTACTTCTACTTGAACATTTGCCTCTTCTCCAGTTACATGAATTGGCGTTTCGATTAGTTTTTGACGAGAAGCATCAATATAACTAACAAATTCCTTCAATCCACCTTCAGAAAGATAAACCTCTTTGCGAGCTTCATTCGTTTCGTCATCAATATCTCTTTCGTCAATTAAGGTTAATTTTAAACCTCTATTCAAGAAAGACAATTCTCTCATACGTGCCGAAAGTGTATCAAAACTATATTCTAAAACCTCTAATATTTCAGGGTCTGGCTGAAAAGCGATTGTTGTTCCACGATAATCTGTTTCTCCAACTTGTTTTACATCGTATAAAGGCTTTCCTTGACTATATTCTTGACGGTACAATTTACCTTCTCTATGTACTTCTGCCACTAATAAACTGGAAACTGCATTTACACAAGAAACACCTACACCATGTAATCCACCAGATACTTTATAAGAATCTTTATCGAATTTTCCACCTGCGTGTAAAACTGTCATTACGACTTCCAAAGCCGATTTCTGTAGTTTTGCGTGCATTCCAACAGGAATTCCACGACCATCATCCGTCACTTTGATTCCATCCTCCTTTGTAATCACAACCTCAATAGCCGAACAATGACCAGCTAAATGTTCATCAATCGAATTATCAACGACCTCATATACTAAGTGATGTAATGCCGAAGCACCCGTTCCACCGATATACATTCCGGGACGTTTACGAACGGCTTCTAACCCTTCTAATGCTGTAATCTGATTAGCACTATAATCTGTGTTAGATTGCTTTATTATTTCGTTTTCCTTGCTACTATCCATAACTACAAAGATACGTAAATTTAATGAGTTTTTTAAAGGAAAAATGAAGTAGAAATGTTATAGAAATGTCGTTAAAAATAGGGTTGTTGAGTTATTCTTTTTCTAATAAAAAAGTCGCTCAATTTTTAGATTGAGCGACTTCAAAAAATAGCACTATTTTGCTAATTCGAATTTTAAAATTTTATCTTCTCCTTTGATGTCTAAATATTGTCCATCATGAATTTTATATGCTTTTGCAGTTGATAAAACAGACTGGAAATTATCAGAAAATTCAGAATCACAACACATTTTAGTACAACCACCAAGTTGAACTCGCATCGTTTCTGCTTTCGTGCTATAAGTGCCAAAACAACTATTTACAGATAATTTATAACTTAATTTTCCGTCTGCCATAAATTTCACGGTTAATCCTTTTTCTTTTTCAGGACGAATAATGATTTGGTCTTTCTCGTAGAAAGTAATTCCCGTCAAGCTCCAAGTTTTATTCATTAAAGCCTGTGCGTTTTTGTCTATAACTTCTTCCATGTCTTCTTCTATCGTTTGTTCTACTTCTTGTACGGCTTCTTCTACGGTTTCAGTCGTCGTTTTTGTAGGTTGACAACTTACTATCATTGTTATTACCACAAAACATAACAATCCGTTTTTTAATATTTTCATAGTTTAGTTTAGTTTATTAGTAAATTAATTACTTAGTGAATTAGTATATGACTGAGCAACTAATTCACTAAATAACTAAAATATAAATTTTCCATTTTCATAAATCAATTCTCCATCAGCGAAGATTTGACCATTATTCGTCATATCGGCAATCATATCCCAATGGATATTTGATTGATTTTTCCCACCTGCTTGAAGGTAAGATTGACCAATTGCCATGTGAACTGTTCCTCCAATTTTTTCATCAAAAAGAATGTTTTTGGTAAAACGATTAATATTGAAATTCGTTCCTATTGCTGCCTCACCAAATCTTCTTGCACCAGGAATTTTAAAAACATAATCTAAGACATCTTGACCCTGTTTAGCTTCCCATCTTTGAATTTCTCCATTTTCAACCCAAAGCGTAACGCCTTCGACATATTTCCCCATTTGGACGACAGGATAATCAAAATGTATCACACCATTTACAGAATTCTCCACAGGTGAAGTATAAACCTCGCCAGAAGGCATATTTGTTTGTCCGTCGGAATTTATCCAAGTTCTTCCTGCTGTATTGAATGAAATATCTGTTTTATCACTTTTGTATCTAATTTGAGTTCGACTATTTAATAAATCCACAATTCGCTGTTGACTTTCTCTAACTTTCAACCATTCTTCTTGAGGGTTTTCGGCAAAGAGATTACAAGCATTAAAAATAAAAGTTTCATAATCTTCGAATGCCATTCCAGCCAACTGAGCAGAAGCTAAAGTTGGATATTCACAAAGCGTTCGCTTCATATCACGAGTTGCTGTACGTTGGAAATATAAATCTCTGTAAGGTTTATGAGCAGCAGCATAAATAGTATTTTTTTCTGTTTTAGCTTCTGCCATTTCAGAATGATTCAATGTACCTCTAATGAAAATATAAGCATCAAAAGTCTGAATTGCTTCCTTATATAATGGCGAAACATAACTTAGTTGTTCTTCTTCTCCATATTCTAATAAGATACGATGTTGACCATGAAAATCAAATTCAGTTACAGGTGTTCCTCCTGCCTTAAGTGCAGCTTTATGGATTTCTCTGACTAAAGGTTCTGCTACTGTTGGAGCTTTGATATAAACCTTTTCACCAGGTTGTAAACTAACACAATAATTGACTAATAATTCTGCGTACTTTTCTAAAATTGATTTCATTTATTAATTATTCATTTGTTGAATTGACAGGCAAGTTAAGAAATTTTGAGATGTTTACTTTTCTTAACGATAAACAAAAATTACAATTTTGACTTTTTTTGTAAATGGAATTAAAATGATATATTGCAATTGTTAAAATTTAATCAAATACTCAAAATACTAAACCAATAATGAACTCAAGATTATTATTCTTAATAATGTGTTTCAATTTATCTGTTCATGCTCAAGTTGATTTTCAGTCCAATTATTTACCATTAGACTGTACTTTCCCTGAAAACCATCATAATATTAAAATCATTAAACAACAATATGATAGTAAAATATCATCACTTCCATTCAAATATAAAAGTGATTATAAGGCAATCTATAAGAATCGCTATGAACAACTATCAGATAGATTTGAAAATGATTATTTCGTATTTGATGCGAAGTTTAATGCTTATTTTACTTATATATTGAGAAAAATATTGACTACAAATCCATCTCTTTCTGGTAATGAAATCAGAGTAATGGTAAGTCGTTCACCGATTCCAAATGCAAGTAGTTGGGGAGAAGGCACGATAACTTTGAATATTGGTTTATTGAGGAGATTAGAAAATGAAAGTCAATTAGCTTTTGTATTAGCTCATGAATTGGTGCATTATTTTAATAATCATTCTGGAAAAGCAATTACGACTTATGTCGAAACCTTAAATTCTCGGGAAACAAGAAAGGCTATTCGACAAATAAAATGGAGCGAGTATAATCGAGGAGAAAAGTTAGATGCTTTAGTGAAAAATGTATTATATGATAAAAGTCGCCATAGTCGATATAATGAATCTGAAGCAGATTCTGTAGCATTGACGTACTTGAGGAATACGGAATATGATATTACAGAAGCGATTGGTTGTATGAAAATTTTAGATGCAATTGATGAAGAGAAATTTGATTTAGATTTGGATTATAAAGTTGCATTGAATAGCGAGACTTATCCTTTTAAAGACAAATGGCTGAAAGAGGAAGAGTTGATGATGTTCGGAGAGCCTGATAAAAGTAAAGATGAATTTTGGAATGAAGATTCTCTAAAAACACATCCAGATTGTACCAATCGGATTATTAGTATAGAACGTCAACTTAAAATTAATCCTGTTACTGGAAAATCAAAATTTGTTCAAACAGAATCGAAGTTTAAAGAAATTGTACAACATTGTGATTTTGAAATGGTAGAACAAGCTTATGCTTATGGTAATTTAAGTAGAGCGATTTATTTTAGCTTACAATTATTAGAAACTTATCCAGATAATGCTTATTTGAATGCAATGTTAGCTCGTTCTTTTCAGCGTATTTATGAAGTAAGGTCAGATTATACAGCGTTCAATTTTATTGATTTACCTGCTAATTATTATAAAGATGATTATAAGGAATTATTAGACGTATTACAAAATATGCGTTCAAAGGAAGTACTTAAGTTGTCTTACCATTTATTAGAAAACAATAAGGCAAAATTTATCCAAGATGAATATTTCCTTTATGTATTGATTTGTTCTCATTATTTAAATGAAAAAGATGATTCCTTCAAAACTTATAAAAAACGTTATTTAGATACTTTTCCTAAAGGAAAATTTAAAGAACAAATTGAAAGTTTTACGATTGAAACTACAGATTAAAATATTATACTTAATTTAATTATAACTTAAACAAAATCTATTAATTTATGAAAAAAGTAGGAATACTATTAGCAATTATGATGATTGCTTCAATTCAAATCTTTGCTCAAACAGCCACACTTAACGACATTCGTCAAGTAAGATTAAAAAACTCAGGAGCAATCCTTGACGATAATGAAGTAAAAGGATATTTTTACTTCTACGAAATAGACAAGGTTGACCGTAAAAATAGAGCGTATCAATTGACGATTTTAGACCAAAACTTGAATCAGGTTGCCAAGAAAAAAATAGTAGATTCTAAACATTTATTATTACAAGCAGCGAGTTATAACGGTTCGAGTATTATGTTAAAATTCTTTAATGTAAGAACAAGAGAGGTATCTTTTCAAGCGTTTGATAGAAATGCAGAATTAGCAAAGAAAGATACAAGAGAGTTAATAAAAGGAGAAGCTTTAATAAACTATTATGTTGGTGGAGATAAAGATGTTAATAATGGATTAGCATTTTATCCAGCGGGTAAAAATGGTTTTGTTAACTACAGTACAGTACAAAAAGGAATGAAAGTCGGATATATTATTGAGTTTTATCCTTCTAATAAAGAAACCAATAAATGGAATTTCACAACAGATATGAAAGTGAAAGGGGTTAGAGTCGCAAGTTTCATGTATGCTGATGAGTCTGTAGTTTTATCAACTTTGATAGAACGTCCTAAAGCAATGTCTATTAAAAATACCGTTACTTCTATTGAAGCTTTAGATACGAAAACAGGGAAGCAAAAATGGAAAACTCCAATTGAGTCATCTATGTACGAATTGGGAATCATGAATAACTATATTGATGAAGCAAGTGGTGACATTACGCTTTTAGGAACTTATTTCAAGAAAGGTGATAATATGGCATCTGATAAAAGTTTAGGAATGTTTTCTTATACTTTGGATAAAGATGGTAATAAAAAGAGTGAGCGTTTTCTTGCTTGGGTAAAAGATGTAGGAGCGTTTCTTCCAATAAATGATAAAGGAAAAATCGAAGATGTTGGTTACATTTATTTCCATAAATTTATTAAAACAGAAGATGGAAAAATATTTGGTATTGGAGAACAATATAAGAAAGCAATCAATGTTGGTGCAGTTGCATTAAACTTATTAGCAGGTGGAGATTCTGGAGCAAGTAATACAAAATTAGTGGTTGAGGATTTTTATGTTTTTGAATTTAGTGACGATTTTAGCTTAAAAGATGTAAAGGTATTTGAGAAAGGAAAATCTAATATTTGGTTGCCAAGTGGATCTACTTATATGTCAGCTGCATGGATTGCTAATTATGTAAAATACACTGGCGGATTTGATTATTATTTTACACAACAAACAAATGAAGGTGATGTCTTTCATGTTGGTTATACGGATTACGACCGTACGCAAGATAAGGATCAAAGAGCTTATTTTGGCGCTATTTCTTATGCTGATGGAGAATTTACAACAGATAGATTACCAATTAATAATAAATCAAAATATCTTAGTTTGAGTAAAGCAAAAACTGGTCATATTTTGGTAACTGAATATTTCAGAAAAGAAAAGAAAATTGAATTGAGATTGGAAAAGATTAATTATTAATCTGTTTTATTTGTCTAATCCTAAAATAGGGTTACATATTATTTGAATAAAAAAACGCCGAGATAAATTATCTCGGCGTTTTTTATTTTAGACAAGCTCTTAACTATTTCCTTAATCTTTCTTGTATTAATTGTCCGACTATTTTTGGATTAGCTTTCCCTTTTGCAATCTTCATCACTTCGCCCATAAATAAGCCCATAAACTTCTTTTTACCTTTTTTCAAAGCAGCAAATTTATCGGGATATTTAGCGATCACTTCGTCTAAGATTTGAGCAATTGCATCATCATTAGAATCTTGAATTAAATTTAATTCTTTCGCTAAATCTAAAACCGAACTATTCGGGTTTGATAACATTTTAGGCAATAATTGTTGTTTTGCAGCTAAATTATTCACCTTTCCATCATCAATCAAAGCAATCAAATCTGCTACTTTTTGAGGGGCTAAATCCAACTCGTCAAAAGCTAAATTATTATCATTCAAATAACTTTTAAGATTATTAATTAACCAATTTGCAGCAGCTTTATAGTTCTTCGTACAATTGATTAATTCTATAAAATAATTAGCAGTTGCTCGTTCTTCCGTTAATACAGCAGCATTATAATCGGATAATTTATATTGAGTAATAAACTGTTTTTTTAATACATTCGGTAATGTTGGTAAAGCAGCTTTTATTGTTTCAATATATTCATTTGATAAAACAATTGGCGGTAAATCTGGCTCTGGAAAATAACGATAATCAGGAGCATTTTCCTTTGAACGTAGTGAATAAGTTGTGCCTTTATCTGCCAAAAAACCACGAGTTTCTTGTGTTACTTTTCCACCTTTTTCATATACTTCAATTTGACGTTTGATTTCATGTTCAATCGCTCGTTTTGCATTCCGAACCGAGTTTACATTCTTTACTTCACAACGGTTTCCATATTCTTTAGCACCTTTAAGCATCACCGAAATGTTACAATCAAAACGCATAGAACCTTCTTCCATATTTCCATCAGAAACATCAATATATCGCACTAATTTTCGTAATTCATTCACAAAAGCAGCCGTTTCTTCAGCAGAACGTAAATCTGGCTCAGATACGATTTCCAACAAAGGAACTCCTGCACGATTCAAATCTACCAAAGTAAAATCATCATCTAAATCATGGATAGATTTTCCAGCATCTTCTTCCATGTGAATGTGATGCAAACGAATTGTTTTTACTTTATCTCCAACTTCAATATCTACTTTTCCACCAATACAAATAGGCTCTGCATCTTGCGTTGTCTGAAAACCTTTTGGTAAATCCGCATAGAAATAATTTTTTCTATCGAAATAATTGACTTGATTGATTTCACAATCTAAAGACAAACCTAATTGTACCGCTTTTTTAATTTGTTCTTTATTAATGCGTGGTAAAGTCCCTGGATGTGCCAAAGAAATTGGACTTGTATGTAAATTCGGGGAACCTCCAAAAGCTGCTTTATCACTACAAAAAGCTTTCGTTTTTGTGTTTAATTGTATATGAACTTCCAAACCAATTACGGCTTCGTATTTATCTGCTATATTCATTAACTAATTCAATTTGTAAATTTCGTAACAAAGAAAAGATATTTTTAATATTTATTAATGAAAAGATGGTTTTTTAATAAATTTGTTAGGAGAATAATGATTTATTATTCGATTGTAGTTTTGAAATGATTATTTGAAAATATTCCTTAAAAATCAAAAATCGTATCTATTCTAAGTGGATACGATTTTTGATTTTTAAGAATAAATGGAGAATTTACCTCTAACTATTTTTCTATACTTATCGTTTTTTATTGAAAACCATTTTATAACTGGCATCAACTTTTCCTCTTTTTATTTCTTCTAATTTCTTTGAAATTCTTCTTCGTTTGACTGGTTTCAAATGGTCCAAAAACAATACACCATCAACATGATCATATTCATGCTGAATCACTCGTGCATTCACTCCGTCGTACCATTCTTCTTTTAATTCAAAATTTTCATCGTAATATTCTATCAGAACTTTTGGCTGTCTTTCAACGTCGCCAGTCACTTTCGGAATACTTAAACAACCTTCTTCATACGACCATTTTTTTCCTTCTTCTTCTAAGATAGTCGCATTAATAAAAGCTTTTTTTATACCTAAATGTTCTTCACCTTCAGCTTGCATCTGAACGGTATCAACTATGAAAATTCTAATGGCTAAGCCAACTTGCGGAGCAGCTAAACCAACACCTTCAGAAGCATACATCGTTTCAAACATATTCTCAAGAAATTCCTTTAATTTTGGATAATCCTTTTCAATATCTTCAGCTTCTTGTCTTAATACTGGTTGCCCGTAAGCGTATATTGGTAATATCATTTTTGTTAACTATTATTTTTTAATAAAAAAGCTATTTAGTAATGGTGAAAAATCAATTATCATTACTGAATTATAAATTTGCTTCCATGTAATCTTGCAAAATTAGAATTGCACTAACTTTATCTACAAGTGTTTTATCTCTTCGTTTTTTCTTCTTGACACCACTTTTTAATATAATTTCCTTAGCTCTAAGTGAAGTAAAAGCTTCATCAAATGAAGTAATAATAATATCTGGATACTTCTGTTTAATTTCTTTACCTAATTTATCAATTTTTGGCTGATTTGTACCTGCTGAACCATCTGCTCTAACGACTTTCCCAAAAACAATAGTTTCCACTTGTTCTGTAAAAAGATAAGTATCTAAAAAAGCCATAAACTCGGGCGTCGGAACCGTATCCAATCCATTTGCAATTATTTTTAATGGATCAGTGACCGCAATCCCAATTTTCTTCGTCCCATAATCAATTGCCATTATTCTTCCCATAATAATGCAAAGGTAAGAAAAGTTTAAATCAGATTTATTGTATACGAGTATTTAGCATACTAAAAAACGTTAATATTAATATGTAAAATAAAATATAATATAAAATCATTAGTAACTTTGTAAGACATTACTCTGAAATAGAATGAAGTGAATATTATGGATAGAAGAAAATTTGGAAAAAAATTATTACAAACAGGAATAGTCGCAGGTGGCATTACCAGTTTTGGTTTTAATATAGATCATAGGAGTAATAATCAGTTTCCTCGAAAATTAATTAAACCAAAAGCATTAAAAGTAGGAGATACAATTGGTTTAGTTACACCCGCAAGTCCAATAACAAAAAAGCAGTTAGAGAAAGCAGTCAAAAATATTGAAGATTTAGGCTTCAAAGTAGTATATAATGAAAAAAGGATTTTATTAAAACATGGTTATTTAGCTGGAGAAGATTTGTATCGTGCAGATGATTTGAATCTGATGTTTAATAATCCAGAAATAGATGGTATTTGGTGTGTAAGAGGTGGATATGGAACAGCACGAATTTTAGGCATGTTGAATTATAAAGTTATTAAGGAAAATCCGAAAGTATTAATCGGTTATTCTGATATTACTGCTTTATTACAAGCGATATTTAAACATACAGGTTTAATTTGTTTTCATGGACCTGCTGCTGCTTCTGAGTTTACAGAATATACAAAACGCCATGTGAAAGCGGTATTAATGAATCCTCAAGAAGAATATATAATTAATTATGCAACTGAGAATTTGAACAATGAAAGCTCAGAGTTTGAACCAATGGTGATTCAAGAAGGAATAGCAGAAGGAAGATTGATTGGTGGAAACTTAACATTGGCGACTTCACTCATTGGGACTCAATATGATATTAATTATGATAATAGATTGGTTTTTTTAGAAGATATTGGAGAGAAACCTTATCGAATTGATCGAATGTTAACGCAATTATTATTAGCAGGAAAATTCAAAAGAGCAAGAGGAGTTATCTTAGGAGTATTTTTAGATTGTGAAGCAAAAAAGGGATCTCAATCGCTTAGTTTGAGAGAAACTTTATTAGATAGATTCAAAAAATTTAAAGTTCCAGTGATATATGGAATGTCTTTTGGACATATAGATAATCAGTTTACATTGCCATTAGGAATTAATGCAGAACTAAATACCAAAAATAAAAGTGTAACTTTGTTGGAAAATACGGTACATGATGATTAATTATAATGTGTCAAGTGCTTGTTTTTAGAAAGATGTAACTCCAAAAAGTATAGAAGTTTATTTTTTTTATTAAATTGATTATCAATTTAAAGTTGAAATTAGAGATTAATTTTAACTAAATCACAGATTGAAACTAATTCGTTATTAATTGAAGAAAGTAGCCTATAAAAAATTGACGGACGAGGAAGTCATTGATAGATATTTAGAAACACAAGGTTCTATGTATTTTACAATACTTTATGATCGATATATTACTAAAATATATAGTAAGAGTATTTCTTTGCTTAAAGATGAGGTGAAAGCTCAAGATGCAGCTCAAGAAATTTTTATTAAAATATTCAATAACTTATCTAAGTTTAATAAGAAATCTAAATTTTCTACTTGGGTATATTCTATTACTTATAATTTTTGTATTGATGTAATACGGAAACAAAAGAAGAAAAATAAATTATTCTCAAGTGAAGAGGCGGAAGGGAAAGAAGTTTTAGAAGAAATTGATGATAAAGTGTTACTTGAGATGGAGTTGGAACGTCTTAAGTTAGTTCTCGAAGAATTACGTGTTGATGACAAAGCTGTTTTAATCATGAAGTATAAAGAAGGACTTTCTATCAAAGAAATTAGTCAAATTTTTGATAAGACAGAAAGTGCTATAAAAATGAAGATTAAAAGAGCAAAACATAAGTGTCAACAATTATACCTTGCAACTTATCCAACTCAAGATTAAATGTTTAATCACCAATTAATAGAATTATAAAAATACGCTTGATCAATATAAAATATTTGTGTTCGATATTTTATAGTTATTAAACTGATTTCTTCTTTATAGAAGTAACCTAAAAGTTAGTGTGATGAGTGAATTTTCAAGTTGGGGCGATGTTGAACCAATGGTTGATCTCCCAAAACCAGTAAAAAAAGCTATTCAGAAAAAAGTAATGGCTCGTTTAAGTATGGCTCGTTTTATAGGAAGTATTGTCGACCTTTATGTTGGCAAAGCAGGGGAAACCCTTGTCGGTATAGCAGAGAGTTTTAATGAAAAAGAGATGAATGATTAGTGAAATTCTAATCATTAGGATTTTACCTCAAAAATATAAATCATAATAAAGTAAATACAACATGTTATTACAAGTACCTTATGTAGAAATGTTAATTTCGGCTTTACTTCCATTCGGAGCTGCTTTTGCTATTTTAGTTATTGGTTGGCTTTTGGCAAGATTTATCAGTAAAATGCTTGAAAAATTATTAAAAGCAGTAAAAGTTGATAAGATTGGAGATAAAATCAATGAAATTGATATGCTTCAAAATGCAAATGTCAAAATATTACCCAGTGTTGTTCTCGGAAAAACAATTTATTATGTTTTAATGCTAATCGTATTAACTGCAGCTTTAGAAGTTCTGCAGTTGCAACAATTAACGGAGCAAGTGAATAGACTGATTAATTATATTCCAAAATTATTCTCTGCAGCTTTAATTTTAATGGCAGGAATTATTGTAGCGAATGCTGTAAAAGGTGTTTTAGATGCCGCTTTCCAATCAATGAATGTTGCATCTGGAAAATTAATTAGTGGCTTTGTTTTCTACTTTATTGTTGTTTCTGTACTGTTAAGTGCTTTACCACAAGCAGAGTTTGAAGTTGGGTTTTTGAAAGATAATTTGACGATTATTTTTGGTGGAATTGTATTTGCTTTTGCAATTGGTTACGGTTTTGCATCTCGAAATATCATGTCGAATCTATTAGCAGCATTGTATAGTAGAAATAAATTTAAAATTGGTGACGATATTAAAATCGACGGAACAAGAGGTACAATTATCGAATTAGATAATACTTCGATTACTTTGGAAACAAGCGATAGAAGAGTTGTTGTTCCATTAAATAATGTGACAACTGAGAAAGTTGAAGTGTTTGGAAATTGGAATGAAACGCCTCGTATTGAACAATAATTTTTAGATTAGAATCTATAAAATTTTAGAAAACGCCTTTTTGAGTAAATATCTCAAAAAGGCGTTTTTTATTTAACATAGAATTCAAAAAATTGACTCATTTTACCAAATTGCTCTCCTTTGATTGCTATTTCAAATTTTTGTTTTCCACTTTCTATTGCTTCAATTTTGATTTTATTATTGGGTAATAATTTACCATTTAGTCGTGCTTCTGAAATTTGTATATCTTCTTTTATATCATAAAAAGCTAAAAAGATAGGAATTTCAGTTTTTTCTCCTTTATAGAAAACTTTTTGTTGATAGATTATCGGTTTAAACTTATCAAAACTAATATTACTTCCTACTACTTCCATCATTGGAAAAGTCCACGAAATATATCTAAAATAGTTTATTTTACTATCTAATATCAAATTAGATAAGACTTCATATTCTGTATTTTGATTCAAAAAATCGAATTCATCCGATGAAAAATCAATATGCTTAAAATCTTCATCATAATTATTTTCGGGTTTAAATGCTTTAATATAATTTTTCCAATTTGGAATACTTCGTTCTTCTTGATAAACAAAAAACAAACTATCTATTTTAAAACATTTAAGAAGATTTGATTCATAATCAGGATAAGCCTGTATGTTATATCGAGCTTCTTTTTGTTGCGCTTCAATTATCTCATTATTAATCAAGAGATTAGTTTTTAATTGTTCTTCCAATTCAATATTATTCTTGGATTTAGGAACAATCGCCAATAAAAAGAAACCAATCGAAATTATTAAAATCAAATATAAATTCCTCATTTTAATTTGCATTAGGAATGAGTTACAAATAAATTTACATTTTTGACTTGTCTTTTTCACCCTTAACTTCGTTAAAAATACTCGTCGTAGCTACGGCTATGACTGCGTTTTTCGCCTCGTTAAGAATAAAAAATACTTCGCCAAATTCTGTAACTTTATTTATACCTCATTCCTTAGAAATCACTTCATAAATAAATTCCTTTTTATAAGATTCTGTTTTTCGAGTTAATGGATTTGTCATAGCAATGTGAACGATAATTCTTTTCCTACCTGTTGTAGCCGTTTGGACTTCATAAATTCCGATACCATTTTCAACTGGAATTTCCTTTCCGTTTACACTTATTTTAATGGAGGAATTCTTAACATAAGTAGCTGCAAAAACTTTTGCTTCAAAGTATTCGCCTTTTCTCACAATTGGTGTTTTTGTATGAATGATTGGTAGAAATGACTGATATAAAGCATTTTGCTTATTTTCTTCTCGGTTAATTTCTGATACAAAAAAACTCAAAATTTGATAGTCCAAAATCTTAACTTGATTTTGAAAACGACTCAATAAAGTCAAAGCTTTTTGTAAATATACATTTTCAAATTCTTGTACAAAGGCTTCCGTATTAATCAACATATTATCTTTTACAACTTGTCGAAAAGAATTATTTTCAATTTGATTTAATATTAATTCTTGTTGAATTTGAATTGATTTTGAAATACTTGACAAACCATCATTTTGAAATAAAAATTTATTTGGAACGCTATAATGAATTGGTTGCAAACGACTTCTCAAATTATAAATAGAAGTATCACCTGTTTGCCACTTAAAAGCAAAATCTTGGGATAAATTCTCAAACATTAAATCTCTCAATTGCTGAAAATCTGTATAGATTATTTTATTAAAACCATGGATTGCTATTGCACTTTCTAAGTAGTGATTCCAAGTAGAATCTTTCCGAACAAATTTATCAATTGCACGAATATTTACATCTGTACTTGTTCCAATAATTTCATTTTGCTTTTGTAATGCTCGTTCCGTCAAGCGGTAAGTTTTTAAATCCGCTTCGCTTATATAAGGGAAATTCCAAAAGTAAATGGATAAAATATTGATTAAGATAATTGCGAATATTATAACTTTTTTCATTTGAGGTAGATTTTAAGTTATAATGATAAATCTTCGAAAAGATACAAAAGGCAGAAAATCAATATTAATTTCTGCCTTTCTGTGATTATAGATTATTTACTAATAAGAATACTTTGAGTATTACTGATTTCTTCATTATAGACTTTTAAAATCAGTAATTGATTTTTATTTACTTTCAATTCAATTGGAATAATATTAGAACCGATTATGGAGTTGATGCTTTCATTATATAATAATTGTCCTACTGAATTATATACTTCAATTTTGGTAGCCAATTCATTTTCTGTGTAAAATTTAAGCTCAAAACTTCCTTGATTTGGATTTGGTAAAATATTAATATTATCCACAGCAGGCGGATTTTGAGGTATCAAATTATTTGGTATAATTCCTTTCTCAATTGTTCCATTTTCTGTAATTAAATAGTATTCATCAATTGAAGTAATATCAAAAGACTCGGTTTCTCCAGTTGTCCAAGTTATTTGTAATGCGGTTATTTCGGTCGCATCTCCCAGACCAAAATGCATTAAACCTGTATTTTGACTTGACCAACTTTGACCAGCAATTACTTCTTGATAATGAAGAATTCCTAAATTATCGGTTAATTGAACTTTCGCACCAATTGCATCATGATTTGTTATTGTTCCGACTAATTTTAAACCAATCCAATGTTTCCCTCTATCTGGATTTTTAAAAAGTTGCATTTGTTCATCACGTTCCCGATTTGCTGCAATTAAATCAAATTGCCCATCTAAATTAAAATCTATCGTTGCTACACCGTGTGTTCCATATTCATTACAAATGACGTCGTTTTCTTCCGCTTTTTCAAATGTTAAATCACCTTTATTTTTATATAATACATTAGGATGTGAGCCATTTTGGTATAAATTACCGACGTAAATATCTTTCCAAGAGTCATTATCATAATCTATAAAAGCCGTTCCCCAACCCATTCCAACATCTTTAACATCGGCACTCGCAGAAATCTCTGAAAATGTTCCGTCACCATTATTCAACAGTAAAAAATTATACCCTAAATTGGCAATATAAATATCCAACCAACCATCATGATTGATATCAGCGACATCTACGCCCATTCCAAAACTCGATGTATTTGTTCCTGATGCAACACCAACTTCTGTAAAAACGCCCGTTCCATCATTTTGATATAAAAAGTTTGGTTCATAACTATCGTGCACTAAATATAAATCAACATCACCATCTTTATCATAATCAAAAAATATTGACCCCATTGCTGCACCTTGATCCAAGGCACCAGAAACATAAATATAATTGGTGAATGTTAGGTCGCCATTATTTAAGAATAAAGCATTCTCAGAATAGAAATTAGACAAATAAATATCTAAAAATCCATCATTATTAATATCCGCCATATTTACCGATTTCGGTTTCGCTTCGTTAACGATTCCTGCCTCAAAACTAATTTCGGTAAAAGTTGCATCACCATTATTTAGGAATAATTTATCCTTTGAAGAGTTATTGGCTACATACAAATCCAACCAACCATCATTATTAATATCGCCCCAAACCGCTGATTGTGAATAGGTATCTTCCGATAAAGTAACGGCTAATTCTTCGCCTACTTCTGTGAACGTTTCGTCGCCATTATTTCGATACAATTGATTTTTGCCATAAGGAGAACAAGCATAGAAATCATCAAATCCATCATTATTATAATCACCAACAGCAATACCTTCTGTCCTTGTATTGAATAAGATACCAGCATCGGTGCTGACATCTGTAAATACCATTTGAGCATTTATTATTGACGAAATACATATTATCGTAAGTGTAAAAATTGATTTCATATTTGGTTATAATTTTTTTGTGTTGTTGTGTTGTTGTGTTGTTGTTCAAATCAAGACAGTACGAAAGAAAAACTCAATAGATTAAAAAAATTATTTTACTACAAGACTTATCAAAGAATCATATCTAAATTTAATAGATACTATTCAGAAGACAGATGTCAGATGTTTTGAAATGTATTTTCTGATAATCGAAGAT
>CAZEOC010000016.1:0-17845 GCA_964513525.1 uncultured Saprospiraceae bacterium
GGAATCGGAATGAATCATTTTATGGAAATTGCCAAGATGCGTGCAGCAAGAATGTTATGGGCAAAAATTGTGAAGCCGTTCAACCCGACGAATCCAAAATCAATGGCATTGCGGACACATTCGCAAACTTCTGGTTGGAGTTTGACGGCACAAGACCCGTTTAATAATATCGCAAGAACAGCTATCGAAGCGATGTCTGCAACACTTGGTGGAACGCAATCTTTACACACTAATTCATTGGACGAAGCGATTGCTTTACCAACAGATTTTTCAGCAAAAATTGCTCGTGATACACAGAAGTTTTTACAAACAGAAACAGGAATTACAAAAGTCGTTGACCCATGGGCAGGTTCGTATTATGTGGAATATTTGACCAAAGAAATTGCTGATAAAGCTTGGAAATTAATAGAAGAAATTGACGAATTAGGTGGAATGGCGAAAGCGATTGAAAGTGGTTTTCCAAAACTGAAAATTGAAGAAGCTGCTGCAAAAAAACAGGCTCGAATTGATAGTGGAATTGATAAAATAATTGGTGTCAATTTATTTATTAATCAAGACGAAGAAGAAACATTAGATGTTTTGGAAGTCGATAATTCGGCAGTTCGGAAAGCACAAGTTGAGAAATTACGACAAGTAAAAGCAAATCGAGATGAAGTCGCTGTACAGGCTGCTTTAAAAGCAATTGAAGTCGGTGCAAAAGGCGATGCCAACTTATTAGCATTAGCAATCGAAGCCGCAAAACTTCGTGCAACTTTAGGCGAAATTTCCGATGCGATGGAAACTCATTTCGGACGCTTTAAAGCCACAACTCAAACTATAAAAGGCGCTTACGCAAAAGCAATTATGAACGATACCGCATTTCAAAAAGCAAGGGAATTATCTGACGAATTCTATCAAAAAGAAGGTCGTCGTCCTCGAATTATGATTGCAAAACTAGGGCAAGATGGACACGATAGAGGTGCGAAAGTCATTGCGACAAGTTTTGCGGATATTGGCTTCGATGTGGATATGGGACCTTTGTTCCAAACGCCCGAAGAAGCGGCTCGTCAAGCAGCAGAAAATGATGTACATATTTTAGGAATTTCTTCTTTGGCTGCTGGACATAAAACATTAGTTCCTCAAGCAATCAAAGCTTTAGAAGAAATTGGACGAGAAGATATTATGATTGTTGTTGGTGGTGTAATTCCGCCACAAGATTATCAATTTTTATTTGATTGTGGAGTAGTTGGTGTTTTTGGTCCTGGAACGGTAATTTCGAAAGCTGCTGGAAGTATTCTGGAGATTATGTTGGAGGACGAATAAATCTAAAAGAAATTTAGATTAAACTGATAAAAGGTATTGAAGTAGATTTTTTCTTCACTCTTTTTCTATCATTTTGGTTTAGCTAAAAATTACTTTATCAATAAAAACATCAAACTGTATGTATAGCAGAAATTGAAAAAGAAGGAAGTTTTTCGCTTCTATCAATAGTAATGATTAAAAAAGTGGTTCAAAATATAAGTTAGCTTACATTTTGAATCTACTTTTTTCTTCAACATCAATGAGTTCTCCATCTTTCATATTAAAATCTGTATTTCTATTATCTCGAACCAAATCACTCATTATGAAATACTTAATATTTAATTGATTTTTTGTAGTTGAAAAACCATATCTAAACCCTGAAACCTTTGGTAATGGTCGAGATGCTATTAATTGTTCATTAATAAAGAAATATAACATTCCATCTACTTTCCGAATAGTGATTTTATTATCTTTTTGATTAATAGACTTTGAAGCAGTATAACCGATATAATCCTTTTTGTTTTTACTATTAATTATTGTTGATTTATAATGTCCGCTTGGGTAAATACTAAAGGTTAACATCTGAGTCTTTGAACCAAATAAAAATAAATTAAGTGGTTCATTACCTTTTGTCTTACCAAAAGTGATTACGGTTTCTAACTCAAAACCATCTTTATCCATTATAAATTCTTGCCAAATTTGTTGCTCTCCCTTTGCTTTTAATTCACAAATTCCTTCATCTATATCCAATTTAACTGCTTTGAAATCACTTTTTTTCCAGAACTCTTTGTCATTAGTGAAATCATCAAAAAAAAGAATTTTCACATCATCTTGCGGAATACCATCGTAAGACTCTGGAAGCCAAGTAAATATATTGGGGGAAACCAAACTTGTGGTAATAATAAATAATAAGGCAGTTACATTCATTTTGTGGCATTTTAAAAAGTACTTAATAGGGATAGACAATTATTAATAATATTATTAATAATAAGGGAGATTATTTGAAATTTAGTATGTTTAACTTGCTCATTTTTACTAAATTGATAGTAAATATCCGTATTTCTAATTAATTATGAAAATTTATAGACACATAAAAAGTATTTATATATTATCATTCTCTATTGATATGTTATCATTTTTTCAATCTAATAATCATTGAAACTTATATAGTTACTAATTTACAATCAAATTCTATTATCAATAACTCTAATAAAAATTAACAAATTATATATATGATTATTTTTAATATTACAAATAATTATATATATATTTGCATTACACACCTTGAGAGCATCTCAATTATAACTACGAATTTAAAAAATAAGAACTTTAGAGATGAAAAAAATCAACCTTTCTCTTCATTACAAATTCATGAATATTTTTACATTAATATTCATCACTGTCATTAGTTTATTTACTACAAGTTGTTCTAATTCTGATGATTTGGAATATGAAATACAAGTATTTCAACAACAAGTAGATTCTATCTTAGTAAATGTAGTTGTTCCTAAAAAGGATAGTTTGCATGCACAAATAGAAAATAATGATGAATTAAATCAAGAAAGTATTGACCTTGCTTTCAAATTAATTCCGATAAATACAGCACAATTTTTGATTTCAAGTCAATCAGATACTTTAACTAATGATTTAGAGCTTTTCAAATCAAGAAAAATTGATGCTTCAGCACTTCAAGAACAATTAGATTACAGTAAATTTTATGTAGATTCTATATTGATTGCAAATGTTGTTGATTATCAATAAAATAGATTTTTCAATTTAAAAATATCTATTTTATTAATATTAACTGTTCGATTTATTATCCTATGGTTAACGAGCCTTTATCATAATTGATTATTGATTTTAAAATCAGTAATTAATAATTCACCTTTTAATATTACATTATGAAAAATTTATTACCACTAATAATAATGGTTCTATTGTCCACATCTTTGATGGGGCAAAAAATAACAGCGAAAGAACTTGCTGAAAGAAACGAGCAATTAGAATTTCTTGTTTTAGAATATAAACAGCAGTTATTAATCGCAAATGAAAAAATAGCACAACTAACTAAGCAAAACCAAGCTTTAACTTTAAGAATTAATCAAATCCTATCTCAAGGAAATAAATCTGATGAGGATATAGAGTTGTTAAAGCAAGAACGAAAATCCTTACTTTGGAACAACGAATTGTTGAAAGAAATGACTGCTGAAGCAAAGTCTTTAGAATCTAAGTTGAAAGCAGAAAACCAACAACTGAAGTTAGATAATAAATTATTAAAGAATGCTAATAAATTATTAGAAGAAGCTGCAATTGCTGCTGATACTATTCAAAAATACCAAGAACAAAAGATAGCAAAACAGAAAGCATTTTTAGCGCAGAATAATTCTATTGTAACTAATCGATGTGCAAGATTGACTGGAACGTATAAAGTACCTTTTTCTGCTAATCGTTTGAAAGTAGTTTTGGATGAAGGAACAGCGCCAAAACCAAGTGATTTGGAAAATATGACAATTGAGGCTTGTTACCAATTGAATGTAACAACGAGTCAAGAAAAAATAATTGTTTATTTCCAGTTGTTCGATAAGAATAAGCAAGAAGTCGTTCGAGATATTCCTTTTTCATTAAATAAAATAGCTTCTGAATTAGATATTAATTTTTATGAAGGAGAGCTAACTTTTCCTACCAATGAAGGTTTACGCCTAAATGGAGAAAGTTATTTCTATGAAGTAAAATATTTGGAAAATGTGATTGCTTCAGGGCATCTGAAATCATAAATAAACTCCTTGAGTCACTTTCCTAACAACTACAATAATTACTTTCACTTTTGTATTTGTCATCATTTAGATAAATACTCAAGTGCTTCTAAAATGAAAAAAATGAAAACTCTATATACACTTTCTTTAATATTTATAAACATTTGGGCTTTTGCTCAAACCAATTTAGCATTTCAGTATAAGAACTTAAAGAATACACCAATTAACGCTCTTTCCGTTCAGAATGGCAATGAAATAATTGCTGCTACAGAAAAAGGATTATTTAGAATAAGTAATTTTGATGCATCAGCTAATCAAATCACAACTTCTGCAATTTCTAAATTAGATTATGATAAAAATAATCAAGTTTGGTTAGGTTTATATTCGAATCAAATATCTTCGATTAATAATCAGATTTATGATATTGGGATTTCTAAAACTAATATTATTAATGTACTTACTATAATTGAAGATAATGTTTGGATTGGTACTAATAATGGAGTTTATTCATTTTCATTAAAGAAAATGAAAGAAATGCCCCATTTCACTACAAGAAATTCAAGATTAGCTGGCAACCAAATCAATGCAATTGAATCTGATGCGAAAGGAAGAATTTGGATTGGTACAAATCGTGGTTTATCTATTTTTGATGGAAAAAACTGGGAAACTTTTCATAAAGAAAAGCAAGTCACTGCAATAGAAAGGAATGGAAACGATATGTGGATTGCAGCCAGTAAAGGTTTGATGCAATATGGAAAAAATAAAACTTGGACGAGTGTTGCTTTGCCTATTAACTATGCTTTTCATACGATTAGAGATTTAGCTTTTGATTTTAATGGTGATTTATGGATAGCAAGCAAACATGTTCTAAAATATGAACGTTTGACCAAAACATTTTTCATTTATGACGAAAATACAGGATTTGAAAGCACAATGGCTTTATGTTTAGCGATTGATAATGAAAATCAAGTTTGGGTTGGAACAGCTGGAAAAGGATTATACAAGATTCAAAATGAAGAACCAGAACTTCCAATAGCTAATAATACAGAATCAGTAGAACAAACTGTTATTATTAATCAGCCTCCTTCTAAACCAGAATTCAATGAAATTGTGGCACAGAAAGAACCTGAAATTGTTATTAAGAACAATCCAAAAAAGAAAAAAGTAGAAAAGTCTAAAGCTAAACGTAAGCGTTTTTCATTGTTTAGTGATTCTGAGGTTGCAGCAAATGATAATACTGAAAAATCGGGTTTTGCTAAAAATAGAACCTCTCAAAAGGTCAAAAATAAGAAGGTAGAAAACGAAAATGCTAATATCAATTTTTTAGGAAGTCGATTAATAAAAGACGGTATAGAGATAGAGGTTGAAGAAATGCAACTTGAGATTGCAATTTGGGACGGACAAAATATGGACGGAGATTCTGTTTCGCTTTACTACAACGGTACTTGTATTTTAAAAGATTTCAACTTAACGAAAGAGCGCCAATATTTCAAATTAGATATTAATCCTCGTATTGATAATAGCTTAATATTATACGCACATTCTAACGGAGAATTAGGCTATTCAACTGCGACAATTGCAATAGAAGGACAAGACACAGAAACTAAATGGATTGTTTTGAATTCTGATGTTAAAAAATGTGATAGAATTACTTTCAAATTCGTTTATTAAATAATAGTAAAATAATAATTTTCCACTTTTAATTGAGAAATGTTCGTTTTTACTTTCCCTACTTTTATCGGGAAAATAGAAACGAACATTTTTTAATTAGTAATAGCAACACTATTACTTTACAAATATTCTCTTAGAAAACAAGAAAATTTACTTTTTCACCCTACCCTACTTCTTCCTTTTCCTATAAAATCTACTATCTACAAAAAAGGAAAATATCGGTTAACATTAAGTTAACAGAATTATCACAATTACTTAAACATTAAAATAATGTAGCACATTGGTTTTTTATAGACTTTTGCAATAATTTGAAGCAAATGCTTCTTATGATTTAATTTTCTATCATGTGAATTCTATTGTTGTTATTAATAACAAAGTTCACTAAAATTTTAGCATGAAACATTTATTGTATTTAACTGTCTTTTTATTTTTAGGTATTAATGTAGCTTCTGCACAACAAGGAACTATTAAAGGTACATTAAAAGACGAAAAAACCTCTGAGCCAATTATGTTCGCAAATGTTGCGATTAAACAAGGTGAGAGTGTTATTACAGGTGCACAAACAGATTATGATGGTAACTATTCAGTTAGTGTCTCTAAAGGAACTTATACTGTTGAGTTTACCTTTTTAGGTTACCAAACTTTTATTGTTAATGATGTAACTGTAAACCCTGATGAAGAAGTTGTTTTAACAGCTGCAATGAAGGAAGAGGGAATTGATATTGGAGTCGAAGTTGTAGTTTCTGTAAAGGCAAACCGTCAGAATGCAAATGTTTTATTATTAGAACGTAAGAAATCAGGTTTAATATTAGAATCAATTGGTGCAAAACAATTAGCCGCATCTGGAGCATCAGATGTAGCAGATGGTTTGAAAAAAGTGCCAGGTTTATCAATTCAAGGTTCAAAATTCTTAGTTGTTCGTGGATTATCAGAACGCTACAATAATAGTACATTGAATGGATTTCCAGTAGCTTCTCCAAATCCAGATAAGCGAGTTTTACCTTATGATATTTTCCCAACAAGTGTAATTGAGAATTTAAGTGTATCAAAAAGTTTCAATCCTGACTTTTACGCAAATTTCTCTGGTGCATCTGTTGATATTGTTACTCGTGACTATCCAAATGAGAGAACGATTACTTTTGGTATTACAGGAAGTATGAATACACAAAGTACATTTCAAGATTTTAAATTAGATGGTGAAAAAACTAATGATGTCTTAGGATATAATACAAGTCGTGAAATTCCTTCTATCATTGAAGAGTTCTACGAAACAAGTAATGGACGTTTCAATTCAAACGGAAAAGCGATTACAGAATCAAACTTCTTCGCTACGAAATTTGACCCAACGGATGTTACTGCACCAATCAATCAATCTTACAGTTTCAGTTATGGTGATAGAATTGTTCTTGATGAATCGAAGAGAAGAGAGTTAGGAGTACAATTTAATGCGAATTACGGAAACAGTTATAATAATGATTTTGGACAAATTAGATTAATCAATGCTCAAGGAACTACTTTAAGAGATTTTGATTACAATAATGATGTTTATTCTACAAATTTATCATCAGTTGCCAATGTTACTTTAAAATTAGATAAAGATAACTCTATCAGTTTCAAAAACTTATACACACATTTATCGGATAATAGTATTATTGAAACTGAAGGTTACTACAATGATTTTGACCCAGATAGTTCTTATGTTCGTCGTACAACATATAAAGATTACGCTTTAAGAACACATCAATTATTAGGAAAACACAAAAGAGGAAACTCAGTATTTGATTGGGGCGTAAGTTACAGTAAAGCAGATGCTGCTGAACCAGACCGTCGTCAAGTTGCTTTTTTCTATGATGATGAATCAAATGATTCTGAAGTTTTTCGTTTTGATAGAATCAATTCAGCAGAAACACACCGTTTCTTCACAGATATGAATGATAATGATGGAAGTATTAAATTACAATACAAATATGTATTTGATACTGATGGTGAGTTTAATCCAAATCAAAACTTCATTACAGGTGGATTGAATGGAAGATACAAAGTAAGAGATTTTGGTTTAAGAAAATATAACTATGACTTAAGTGCATTGGGTTCTTCAGCTGATCGTTATGATATTTATGGTGTTGATGATATACTTACTATTGATGCTTTAACATCAAATGGTTTCAGAATCATGGAAGATTTCCAACCTCAAAATAATTATGACGCTAATTTATTAGTCGTTGCTCCTTATGCTTTTGGTAATTATTCAAGCGGAAAATTAGGAATTACTTTAGGAATTCGTGCAGAATATGCTAATCAAGTAATTGACTATACAGATGGAACAAATGATTTAGAAAGTGCAATTGAAGGAACAGATTTATTTCCAAGTTTAATTACAAAATACGATATATCGGAAAGTTCTACTTTAAAATTATCTGCGACAAGAACAGTTTCTCGTCCTGATTTCCGTGAATTAGCCCCATTCGAATATCAAGAAAACTTCGGTGCATTCCGTACTAAAGGTAATCCTGATTTACAGAATGGATTTAATAGTAATTTAGATTTGCGTTATGAATTTATTCCAAAATCAAATACAAGAGCAGGTGAATTAATCGCTGTTACTGCATTTTACAAATATTTGGACCAACCAATTATTCCAACTATTGAGTTAGGTTCAAATCCAGTAAAATCTTATGCTAATGCAATTGATGGTTATGCAGCAGGATTAGAATTAGAATTCCGTAAAAGCTTAGGATTTATTACTGCTGCTTTTGATGATTTATATTTTAATTTCAACTCAACTTTATTAAGTACAGTTGTAAATGCTGATCCTGAGATTAGTAATCAAACAAGTAGTGAAAGACCATTAATTGGTGCTTCTCCATATTTGATTAATGCTGATTTAACTTATAAATATTCGAATTCAAAGTATAATACCTTGTTATTATCAATTTCGTACAACACATACGGTCGTCGATTATCAGGTTTAGGTGCGATTGGTTCAGGAGATATTTATGAATTACCAGTAAATACACTTAACGGAACAGCGACTTATCAGTTCGGTAAAGATAATGCTTGGGGCGTTCGTCTTGCAGCTCGTAATATCTTAAATGCAACGTATCAGATAGAACAGGAAGTATTAGATCCAGTAACTTCAAATGTTGTTGAAACACTAATACTAAACGAATACACAACAGGTGTTAATTGTTCTTTAGGGTTAACTTACCGCATTAGATAAACTATATTACGATTAGTAAAAAGGCTACTTCAATTTAAATTGAAGTAGCCTTTTTTAGTATCTGTCATTTTTTTTAAAAAAATAGGTTTTATTTCACATAATTCAATCTATGGCATACGATTTGTTTTATTATAAATATTACTAAAATGAATAATATATAATATAATAATTATACAACTATGAAAAAAATTACATTATTGCAGTTTGAAAAAAATGCTTCTGACCAAAAGTTAGAGTTAGAAGAAATGAACGTTATTAAAGGTGGAAGAGGTAGAGTAAGATCTCGTCCAGGAAAAAGAAAGAGAAAGAAATATAGAAAGAGATAAATGATCCGTAGTATCATTAATTTCATTAATAAAAAAGCGAAAGATTCAGTTCTTTCGCTTTTTTGTTTTATAACTATCTCCTAATAATATCTTTAATTGGGACTTAAAGCGGCAGGTTTAGCAATTTTCACTTATTGAATATATATAATATGTCAAATTAACATATATGATTAATTTAGTTGGCATTTAATTTGAATAACATTACATATAACTTTAATATAAAAAGCTACTAATTATGAAAAAGATTACATTATTGCAGTTTGAAAAAAATGCTTCTGACCAAAAGTTAGAGCTGGAAGAAATGAACGTTATCAAAGGTGGTAGAGGTAGAGTAAGATCTCGTCCAGGAAAAAGAAAGAGAAAGAAATATAGAAAGAGATAAATGATCCGTAGTATCATTAATTTCATTAATAAAAAAGCGAAAGATTCAGTTCTTTCGCTTTTTTTATTGTACACCCTCATTTATATATAAATAGTATCTTTTGTTAAAGCCATCAAAAAATCACACTATCACTATTTGCATAGAAAAACTCACTAAAAAAAATCGAATTAGTAAAATTGAATATTTTGAACAGAGGAAAATTCAATAAAAGTATAATAACAAAGGATTTAAGACATATTAAATATTTTTTTATTATGATAATTCAACCGTTCTTATTTCAAAAAGTAATAGCGTTTTTTAGTTAAATACTCATTTCAAATGTTAAATTAATAAGATTAACATTTAATTATTCCTTTATAAAATAGTAATTTTGATTTAGGTATAAAAGTTGCTTTTTCATTTTTATTGATACAAGAATAATACACTCAATTTATTCTGTTTTTTAATAATCATATTACTACACATAAATTCTAAAATTTTAGTTTAAGACTATTATCTAATCAAAATGAAAGTATTTACAAAATCACTTATAACGTTAATACTACTAATAAACGTGAGCTATACTTTTGCTCAAGAGAATGATAATCCTCATACTCTTGATTCATTATTGATTCAAAGTAATACTATTGATAGTATTTTAGATAAATCGAGTTGGAGTAAGAACAATATAGGAATCGGTGATTATTATTATTTTAACAATGATTTTGACCTTGCAGGTGAATTTTATAAATATACTATTGACTTTTGTAATAGACATAATTTAACCCAATTATCAAATAAAGCTCAAGCTTATAATGCTCGATTTTTATATCTCGACAGCGAATATGACAATGCAATAATTGAATTCAATAGAATACTTTCTCAATTAACTGAAAAAGAATTAGAAACTAAAGGAATTGTTCTTGATTTCTTAGGACGATGTTTAGTTTATATTGGTGATTTCTCTACCGCTTATGAAAAGCAAATAGAAGCATTAAAAATATATAAATTTCTAAAAGATGATTTACTTTTAGCCAATATTTATTACGGTATTGGTAATAATTATTTTTATCAAGGACAACATGATTTAAGTTTAGAGAACTTTCAAAATGCTTATGAATTATATAAAAAATTAGATGATGAAATAAGCATTTCACAAATATATGGTGCTTTCGGTAGTATCTATTATGAGCAAAAAAATTACGAAGAAGCACTAAGATATAATATTTTATATTACGAATCCGCAAAAGAACTTAAGGACGAAATTGTTATGGGTTGGGCTTTATTAAATGTAGGCTCCAGTTATGAAATGTTAAATCAGTTTGATAAAGCTACAAGTACTTTATCAGAGGGCTTAGAATTAGCAAAAATAAATGAAGATATTTCTTTGGAAGGATATATATTAGAAGCTTTGGCAGGGATCTTCTTTAAAGAAAAAAAGTATGGTAAAGCTTTAGATTATATCGACAAAAGCTATAAAATTGCTCAAGGCAATAATGATAAAAGTAATATGCTTGATTTATATAAATCATATGCAGATTTGTACTCTGCAAAATTTGATTATGAAAATTATGAAATATATATAGATAAGTATATTAACCTAAAAGATTCTTTATTTAATGAAGAATCTGTAGATAGAATCTCTCAAATTAGTGAACAGTTCAAATTAGAACAGATTCAACAACAGAATGAAATTAATCTATTAAAGAAGGATAAACAGATGCAAAGAGTGCTTGTAATTTCAAGTTTAATCATTTTGCTCTTATTATCATATTTAGCATATGCAAGAATTAGAAGTCAAAGGGAAAAAAATGCTTTATTAGTCAAAAAGAATAATGAAATTATAAATCAATATAAAATCCTTGAAGATTCTAATAGAGATTTGCAAAACTATGCTAAAATTATTTCTCATGATTTGAAAGAACCTCTAAGGAATATCAGTGGATTCTCTACTTTATTAAAACGAAAAATTAATAAATCAGATATTGGGAATGACGAAGATGTAATCGAGTTTACTGATTTTATAATAAATAATACTAATCAGATGAATACTTTACTTTCATCTTTACTTCATTATTCCGAAATAACTATTAGAGAGGTCAATATAGAACCTATAAATGTTAAAGAAGAAATAACATCTATATTAGAAAACCAGAATAGTGATTTCATTCAACATTTAGATATTAATATCAAAACAATTCAATTTGACGCTAATCAATTTAGAGAATTGATTGTACAAATTCTTGATAATGCAATAAAATTCAAGAATGAAGATAAAAAACTTCAATTATCGATAATTGGGAATGATTTTAGCAATTATTCAGAAATAACAATTAATGATAATGGTATTGGGATAGATAAAGCATATTATGAATCAGTTTTTGTAGTTTTCAAGAGATTGAATGACAGAGCTACTTTTGAAGGAGCTGGTGTCGGTTTAGCAATTTGTAAAAAGATAATTGAAATGAGAGGTGGCAGTATTAGTATCACTTCTGAGGTAAATAATGGAACTACAGTTCATATTAAAATACCAAAAGAATTACCAAATAGATTATTAAATTCAATCCAAGATATTAGTTAGTATTTATTACTATCAAAGACTAAAGCTATAAAACCAATATTCTTGTTCACTTAATTGACATATGAATATATCTTATGTTTTTATAAGGTCAAAAAATAAATACAATTGAATATTTTATATTTTTTTAGACATAAAAAAACATTTTGTGCGTATTTTGTATAAAACCTAACCAAAACATTAAATCCCTGAAATTTATTTACTAAAAAATCAATAGTCACTGTATATGCGATTGCCTTTTCTTTTAATAATAATTACCTTCTCGCTGAATTTATCAGCTTCTACATTAGTAGAGGTAGATAGTCTGCGTAATATAGTCGAGGTAATGCCAATGGACAGTAACAAAGTCATTGCACTAAATGACCTTGCATTTAAATACAGAAATCATTCTCCAGATAAAACAATCGAAATAGCGGAGTCTGCTTTAGATTTAGCTGTTCGTATCAACTATGAATGGGATAAGCCTCGTTGTTATAGTTTCATAGGTGTTGGATATCAAAAAAAGGGAATGCAGAAAGTTGCCTTAGAAAATTATGAAAAATCCAAAAAAATAGCAGAAGAAATTAATCATAATGAACAGTTAGCATATGCCCTACACAATATTGGAACTGTCTATGAATGGCAAAATAATTATGAAACAGCAACAGATTATTATTATCAATCTTTAAGGGCATTCGAAAACTTAAATCATAAAAAAGGTATAGCTTATGTAAATAGTAGTTTAAGTAAAATTGCTGTAGCATATAATGATTATGATTTGGCTATCGAACACGCTGAGCAAACTTTAGCTATTAGAAAAGAACTAAATGATATAAGAGGACAAAATTCTGCTTATAATCGCTTAGGAGAAGTTTATCTAAAAAAAGGAAATTCGGAAAAAGCTTTAACATATTTCTTTAGGAATATCAAAAGTTATAAGCAATTAAATGATAATGAAGGTTTAGCATACACAAACATTTGTATTGGTAAAGTAAATCTAGAATTAGAACAATATACAAAAGCAATTTATTTCAGTAAAAAAGCAACCGAATATTATAATGAAATAAATAATGCAGGTATGGCTGCTGAAGCGATGTTAAACATTGCTAATGCTGCATTTTACATGGAAGATTACAGTCGTTCTAAGCGTTATGCAGAACGCGTAATGAATTTTGCATTGGACAATAATAGATTGAAATTATTGGCTGATGCTTACTTCAGACTATCTAAAATAAATGAAATCCGTGAATCTTATGAAGACGCTTTATATTATCATCAACAATATACCATACTAACGGATAGTATATTTGATGAAGAAGCATATCGAAATGCTGGATGGCAACAGGGAAGTTTTGAGATGTTCAAAAAAGAGAAAGAGAATGACAAATTAAAACAACAAGACGAGATTAGTCAATCTGTAATCCAACGTCAAAGACAACAAACTTGGACTTTAATAGGAGGTTTACTTTTAGGTTTGACATTAGTTATCATTCTTATTCGTACGAATCAAAGACGTAGTAAAGATAACCTTCTTTTAACACAACAAAATAATCAGATTGAAAATCAGAAGCGTGCCATAATTAAACAAACATTTCAATTAGAAAAGGCTTCTCAACAGCTTCAAAATTATAATGAAAGTTTAGAACAAAAGGTAACTTTACGGACTGATGCACTTAAAAAATCAAATGAAGAATTAGAATTATATGCCAATTTAGCTTCACATGATTTAAAGCAGCCATTAAGAAATATTGGTGGTTTCTCTAATTTATTAGTTCGACACTTAAAAAAGAATAATTTAGAGGACAAGCAGACTAAAGAATATACAAAATTCATTGTCGATAGTACGCAATACATGCACAATCTTATAGAAGATTTATTAGCTTTCTCTCAATTCTCTTTAAATAGTCACGAGTCCAGTATAGAAAGTTTTGATTTCAAAGACGTTATTAATTCTGTACTTCAAAATTTACATCAACAAGTTCAAGATTCAGATGCAAATGTTGTTTTACTTAATATTCCAAATGAAGGAATGGGATTCAAAATAAAACTAACACAACTATTTCAGAATTTAATTTCTAATGCACTGAAATTTAGTAAAAAAGATGTCCCAGCAATTATTTGTATCGATTCAAAAGATACTGGTACTCATTATCAATTTTCGATTGCTGATAATGGAATTGGAATTGAAAAGGATTATTTCAACATGATTTTTGAAACTTTCAAAAAGTTACATAATAAACAGAAGTATTCAGGAGTCGGATTGGGCTTAGCTACTTGTAAAAAAATTGTAGAACAGCACAAAGGAGAAATTTGGTTGGAATCCACAGTTGGAGAAGGTACTACCTTTCATTTCACAATTGCTAAACGAATGATTAAAACAGAACCTGAAAACTAAAACAGAAAAGGCAACTTCAAATATTGAAGTTGCCTTTTTTTATAATAATGTTACGATTAATTATCAATTATAAAAGTCCCATTCCATTGAATGTTTCCATTACAGCTGTAACGTGGTCAGCAGAATTTTTCAATAATGCTTTCTCGTCATCATTTAATTGTAGTTCAATTAATTTTTCAATTCCGTTTGCGCCTAATTTTACAGGAACACCTAAGAACATATCATTCAATCCATATTCACCTTCTAATAAAGCACAACATGGGAAAATACGATTATCATCTTTAACAATAGATTCTACCATTTGAGCTGCTGCTGCACCTGGTGCATACCAAGCAGAAGTTCCCATTAGTTTTACTAATTCTCCACCACCTTTCTTAGTACGTTCAACGATAGCATCTAATGTTGCATCATCAATCATTTCAGTTACAGGAATACCTGCTACAGTTGTATAACGAGGTAAAGGTACCATCGTATCTCCGTGTCCGCCCATTAATACTGCTTGAATATCTTTAGGAGATACTTCCAATTCAGTCGCTAAGAATGCACGGTAACGAGCTGTATCCAAAATACCTGCCATTCCGAATACTCTTGATTTATCTAAACCTGATGCTTTAAAAGCAGCATAAGTCATTACATCCAAAGGATTTGAAACGATAATGATAATTGGGTTTTCAGAATGTTCTAAAATTGATTTTGTTACAGAAGTAACAATCTTAGCATTAGTAGAAATTAAATCATCACGACTCATACCAGGACGACGAGGAATACCAGCTGTAATCACAACAATATCAGAGTTTGCTGTATCTGCGTAATCATCAGTTCCTTTCAAAGCTGTGCTATAAAAATCAATTGGAGCTTGCTGCCAAGAATCCAATGCTTTACCCTTTGCAAAATCTCCTTTAAGGTCTAATAAAACAACTTCTTTTACAATGTCTTTATGTGCTAATACGTTAGCAACTGTTGCCCCAACATTACCTGCACCAACTACGGTTACTTTACTCATTATTAATATAGTTTTTAATAAGAATTAATTAAACACAAGGATTAATTAACCTTGTTAGTAAATATTTTGAAATAAGAAACATTAATTTAGAACTTCTGTTCGTTATTTGTTTCGATATTTAGCACAAATGTAAGTGAAATTTAGCTTTACCGAATATAATTTGTGCGTTTTTTGTAAGGATTCTCTTTTATCTCACTAAAATAACATTTTTTATGCAGTAATTATACGAGATAAAACGTCTTAATGTTTAGTTGTTAAAAATTAATCCACATCAAAAAAAGACAAAATAATAGCTATACTATCAATTTTATTGTTAATTGACGGACTTTCGACAGTTTACAGAATTATTTTTTAGTATTTTTGCAAAAACTTATAAATACAGGGTTTATGAAACAAACATTTAAAATTTTTATTGCTCTTATGCTTTGTTTGCCAACAATGATGTTTGCACAAGAAAGAGAAATATGTGGTACTGACTTTGACGCTGACATGAAAGCTCGTCAACTTCGTAATATTGCTAATGCTAAACTTTTAGGTTTACCAGCTTCAAATCGTAATATTACTTATTTAGGAATTAAATTCCACTTAGTTGGTAATAATGATGGTTCTCAAAGAGTACAAACTTATAATGTACTTCAAGCATTATGTAAATTGAATGAAAACTATTTAGATCAAGATATTCAGTTTTATTTAATTGACATGTATGACATGAATAATACTGTAGTCAATTCTCACAGTAATACAAATGGTGCTCAATTCCAAATGAGTACTCGAAAATCACAGCATAACAATGCCGTAAATGTTTTTGTTTGTAGTAATGTTAATACAAATAGTGCATCTACTGGAATAACATTAGGATATTATTCTCCAGCTCGTGATATTATTGTATTACGTGCAAATCAAATGAATACTACTTCTACTACTTTCACTCATGAAATGGGACACTTTTTATCTTTACCTCATCCATTTTTAGGTTGGGAAGGTGAAGACTATCCAAGTACTTATAGTGCTGCAAATCCTCCTCCAGTTGCTATTAATGGTACAAATGTAGAGTTAGCAGATGGAAGTAATTGTAGCAATGCAGGAGATAATTTCTGTGATACAGCTCCAGACTATGGTTTAGGGTTTTATGGTGGAAATAATTGTACTTATTCTGGTGGTGCAGTAGATCCTACAGGGGCTCTAATTAATCCTGATGAAACACTATACATGAGTTATTTCAATGATAACTGTCAAAATAAATTTAGTGACGAGCAAAAGGCAGCAATTGCAGCTGATGTAGTAGATCCTTCTCGTAATTATATTCAAAAAACACCAGTTAGTTCTACTGAAGTTACTGCAGGTCCTGTTTTAGATGCTCCTGTTGCTAATGGTTCAACTGAATTCTATGATGAATCATATCTAAGTTGGAATGCTGCACCAAATGCGACTCGTTATTTAGTACAAGTTGCTCGTAATGCGAATTTTTCAACATCTTTAATGGCAGAAGAAGAATTAGTAACTGGTACTCAGTTTGTAGCTACAAATTTATTACCAAGCACAAATTATTTCTGGAGAGTAATGGCTTTCAATGATATTGATGTATGTGGAGATTTCTCGCAAGTGAGACAATTCACATCTGGTAGTTTTACTACAAATACTAATAATGTATTTGAAAACACTTCAATTCAAATACAGCCTAATGTTGTTAATAAAGGTGATTTAGTAACATTAAATGTAAAAACAAATAAATCTATTGATGCAACTATTCGTATAGTAAATATGGCTGGTCAAGTTGTTAAAAACATTGAAAATACTACTTTTCAATCTGGAACAACAACACGTCAAATTACTACAAACGAATTAACAGCTGGAGTTTATATTATAAATTTACAAACAGCACAAGGGCAAATTAATGAACGTTTAGTTATAACTAAATAATTAATTAGACTTAAATTGTTTATAGAACTAAAAAAGCCAACTTCAAAATTTGAAGTTGGCTTTTTTAATTTTTATATATTCTTAATTGATAATACGAATTGATATTTTATTACATTTCCCGTTCAGGCAAAATTTCTTTTAATCGTTCCGTAATCCCAAAAACAGCTGGACAAATCAAAGTGTTTTGAAAAGTTGTATTTAATATTTGATGCATATCCTTTCTATTCGTATGCGGATATTCTCGACAAGCTTTTGGTCGAACTTCATAAATTGTACAATAATTATCATGACCTAAAAAAGCACAAGGAGAAGATTTCAAAACAGTATCTCCATCTGAATCTACTTTCAAATATTTTTC
>CAZEOC010000016.1:17855-20939 GCA_964513525.1 uncultured Saprospiraceae bacterium
TACTTTCATTTTTAAATGTTTAGAAATACGTTCTATATCTTTTCTATGAAACATTGGACTTGTTGTTTTACAACAATTTGCACATTCCAAACAATCTATTTCTTCAAAAGTAGCTTCGTGTAAATTATGAAATAATTCATCTATCCCTTTCGTCTTTTTATTCCGCAACTTTTTATAATATCGCTTATTTTCTTTTCTCTTAGCTTTCGCTTTTTCTGTAAAATTTTCCATATTAATATATTGTTATATTGCTCTATTATTTAAAAAAATATCAATTAAATAATATAGCAATATAACAGTAAAATATTTAGTTTGCTAAAGCAGCTCGTCTTAAAAAATAAGTAACCGCTCCTGGACCAGTTGGTAAAACTACCGTATCTATATCTTTAGATTTGAATTGTAATTCTTTTTTCTTCATGCCATTATATGTTGACATAAAGTTTGTATTATTAGAATAGATACTAACAACACCTTTTCCTTCTGTTATTCTGTAATTAAAATAATAATAATTCCCACCAGATGATTCAATATAAAAATTCATCTCGTCAGCTTGTCGAGTCATTCTAAATTCTAAATGAGATTTAATCTTTTTATTCACCGCAGTATTTCCTAAATAAGTAATATCTAAAGTATTTCCTTTAGATAAAAAAGATTGCACCTCAGGATTCCAAATCATAGGAGCATGCCCAAAAATAATTTTATAGTTAGCGACTATTTCCTTCGGTAAGAAAACTCTTTCATATTCAACTAAATCTTTTTCAACCTTTCCAAACTTCTTATCATCTAAAACAAATTCTGCTAATGCATTTTTAAAATGTTCTTTATCATATTTAGCGTCTTCAGCATCAAATGAATTCGCTTCAATATCTTTAATCATGATATTCATTAACTTATCAGGTATTTGAAAATTAATTCCAATCATTAAATCCATCAAAGTATTATATTCTCCAAAGATAGAAGTAGATTTACCTGCAGATTTTACAGATAAACCTTTCATCTTTTTTCCTAAATTATAAATCCCTTCTGTAGTTACTTTACCATCTTTATTACGGAAGTATGCAACGTTACCACGTTTTGCTCCATTTAAGATTTTAGAAGAGTCTCCAAAATAAAATGTACTTTCATTATTATTTGCTTTCATTATTCCAACTGCATTAAAAACCTGTAAATCTCTTTGAGATTTAGGTGCCGTTAATACCAAAGGATAAATTTCAGTAGAATCATATTCGATTCTCAAACCGACTTCTAACCTTTTTCCATCTTCGTTTCTAGGTTTATTATAAGGAATAATTACATCACTTTTATCAACTCTTGTATCAATTGAAAACCATTGAGCCGTTTTTAATTTAGGGACATTTATTTTAGCATAACCTTTAAATTCTAAGTCTTTAAATCCAGCATCTAATTCTGCTCTTCCTTTGAATCCTATATTTTTATCAATAATAAAGTTATCTACTTGTAATAAAGAACCGTTTGCCTTTGTTACTAAATTTCTATTTTTTCCTCTTGCAACTATAATACTTTTAAATTTAATCTCTTGAGACTTACCAGCAACATCATAAGCATAAGTACCATTATTCGCTTGATAAGATTTTTTTCCTTGTACAAAAACTTGAGCTTCCTTAATCACATGATATCGATTCAGGGTATCTGCAATAATGGTTGCATTTTCTAATGGTTTCATTTCTGCATTTGCCTCAATTACAACTTCTCCTTCTCCTTCAGGTACAATTAATGCATCTGCAACTTTAATTTCAGGAACTCCTTTTATTTTTAATAAATTAGTTTCTAAATTATAATTTGCTCGTTCTCCAGAAAATTTCAAACCAAATTGATCAGGTTTAGTAGATACAAATACGGCATCATTATTAGTAGATTGAAAAGAAATTTCTTTCTTATTCATATCCCAATCAAACTCATTCATAGATGTTTTATACTGCGTATAAGGCATTTCTGTATTAATCGCATTAGAGTTAGATTTAAACTTTCCGATTTTCTTTTCAAAATCAATACTTGAATTCACATTCTTTGTACTAAAGGCTAACGCTTCTTCAGAATCTTGAGTTTTAATTTTCAAGTTGGAAGTATCTGAATCAATTCCAAATGTATTAAAACGCATACTTTTAGAAGACAGCGTTCCATCTTTCCAATCAAAAATCCCATCTCCATATAATCCACCAGGTGTCATAATCAAAGAGCCATCAAGTTGATATTCGCTATTAAAAATATCAAAAGGATCAGTTGCAGATCGTACATACATACTATCCACATAAGGTCGCCAATCTACTTTTACATCTTTACCTCTTACAGTAGGAAATTCAATAGGTTTGGTTTGCATTTCTACATTAAAGGAATCTGCAGTTGCTAGTGTTTTATTCGGTAAAAATAAAATCTCATCAGAATTAATCGTAGATCCTAAATATGTTAATGTTCCTTTTCCTTTCAGTCCTTTATTCCCAAGTTGAATCGTATTGGTATAATTTCCTTTTCCACCATACATTGGTAAGCCTTCTGGAGGTGTTTGTGTTGTAAAACCAAGAGATAAATCTTTCTCTTGAACTACTAAAACCTCTCGAAATTCAGGAAAGATTTCGGCAGAAACCAATTGCCCTTTAAATTTCACTCCTGCAGGATCAAAGCCATCTAAACTATCAATTACAAAGGGATCTAATTCAAAATAGAAATTATCTCGACTGTATTTTCCTCCAGCCGTTTGTTTATCACTATAATAAACCCTTGATTTATTCAAACTCGTCAATCGAGGAAAACGATACAATGGAATTCTTGAGGAACGATTAGAAACTACATTATTAACTATATCTACTGTATCAATTTCTATGATAGCCGTCATATCCTCTATTAATGTTGTCAAGGATACCAGAATCGGCATATTTAATTTATCTTTTTCTCCTGTTGGAATACGAACCATGAATTTATCCACAGAATCTAAATTCATTAAAAATCGATTGTAATCAAAATGAAAATCATTTCCCCACAAAATTCCAAATCCTGCGAAAACTTGACCATTAAAATCCATATCTCGATTTTTCTTAAACACCAATTGTCCTCCAGCAGGTTTGATTG
>CAZEOC010000017.1:0-16636 GCA_964513525.1 uncultured Saprospiraceae bacterium
TCAATGCTTAAGATAAACCTAAGAAAGTGTTTAAAGCATTATCAGCTACCATTAGTTTACCTAAAACATTAGGGTCTACCTCTTCACCTCTACTTTCTTGTCTTCCAATGTATATCTCACAAAAAATATTGTAAGCTCCACCTTTAACATTCTTTGTCTCTTCCATAGATACTGCATTCTTTGAAAAGTCTTGTAAATTTTTCATATCATCTTTTTTTAATTATTAGAAATAAAATCTTGATAAATTTAAAACTATCAAAATTCATATTACATACAACTATAATTCAACTACAATGCCAAAATATTAAAAAAAAAAAGAATATGTGTTAAAATTTATTTAACAAGAAATAAATCCTTAATACTTTGCCACTTGGTGGATTCGAACCTAACAAAGGGTGCATTTACAAAATTAAATTCTTTTTTAAATTCATTTTCATTTTTAATGTCTTCTTTAGGAATGATGATAGCAGAACCTGAAAGTAATTTTAAAAAGTAATGTTTAGGCGTTTCCCAGATTAATTCTAATTCAGAAATATGAAATTTTGACTCACTTGTCTCATCTTCTAAGTGTATTTTATCTTCAACTACTTCAATTGTAGTTAATCGTCCGAGTTCAGATTTGATATTATCAGTAATATGTTTTTGGTAATGTTTGGTATAGAATTTTTCAAATCGTTTGTTCATAAAAAAAATAGTATAAACAATTAAGAAAGTTGCATAAGCACCAAAAATCCAAAGCATCTTATTATCATAACTATTAAAATAAGAATAAAGTAGGTAAAGCAAAAAGGCAAGTCCAATCAGAAAAGACCGTAAAATTGCATTTTTACGTTTCTTTGTAATCTCAACACTTTCTCGTGCATTTAGCATATAATAAGCTAAATAATCTTGATCGTAAGCTCTAAATTCGTATTTCATCTTTATTAATTAAAATTGACTTCTGAACATTTAAAATGTCCTTTTGGACAAGCTTTTTTTCCGTGTAAACCACAAGGTCTACAAGTTAGGTTTTCTGTTGTTTCTATAATTTTGTGATTATCCGAAAGCGGGGTGAAACCAAATTTTGGAACAGTAGAACAAAATATGGCTGTCATCGGAGCATTCATTGCGGAAGCAATATGAATAGGTGCAGAATCATTTGCATAATTCATAGTTGCTTTGGACATCAATTCCGCAGATGCTAATAAATTTAATTGTCCACAAGTATTATGAATATGATTGTTGTTACTTCCTTTTTTTATGATTTCACATGCGTCAAAATCACTTGGACCACCAATTAAAAAAACAATTAAGTCTGTGGATAATTGATTAATTAATTCCATCCATTTTGCAGCAGGTAATTGTTTGGTAAACCAAACAGAAGTTGGTGCGATGGTTATGAACGGTTTATTCTTAACTATTTTATTAATAATTTCTACCTCAACTTTTTCGATATCTTTGGAAGTCGGATAAAGTTTGGGCATTTTGAAACTATTATCGGTCAAATGCTGAATCAAAGAAAGATTGCGTTCTACTTCATGTTTTCCATTGAGCTCATGTGGTAAGCGTTTTGAAAAAGTAATACTTAACGGGTTTTTTTTGAATCCAACGACTTCTTTGGCTTTTGAGAAAGCACAAATAAAACCACTGGAGAAAAAACGTTGTGGATTGATTATTAAATCATACTTTTCTTCCCGAACTTCTTGTATTAGTTTCAACAAGTTCTTATATTTTGACGTTTTTTTATTCCAAATTAAAACTTTATTCAAAAAAGGATGCTGATTTAAAAGGGCTTCGTTGCCTTTTCGGACTAAAAAATCTATTTTTGCAGTTGGAAAAAATTCTTGTATTTTTTCTAAAATTGGTGTTGCTAATATAACATCACCAATAAATGCCGTTTGTATAATTAGAATTTTTTTCAAAAGATTTAATTTTTTTACAAAGGTAAGGATTGAAATAAAGATTTAGGAAAGATAAAATAATAAATTGACGTTTTTGATAAGGAAAATAAATCTGCTTTTTTCAAAATCACACTAAAATATTTTTTATGAAAAATTACTTATTAGTTATTTTAATTGCAATTGGATTTACGGTAAATGCACAAAATAAAGTTGGTTATGCATCTTATGTAGGAGATAAATTTCATGGCTTGAAGATGGCAAGTGGAGAAATTTATGATTCAACTCAGATGATTGCTGCACACCGAACTTTACCTTTCGGAACAAAAGTAAAAGTAACTAATTTAACGAATGCTAAATCTGTAATTGTTACCATAAAAGATAGAGGTCCATTTGTAAATCAACGAATTATTGATGTTTCTCGTGCTGCTGCAAGTCGTTTAGGTATGATTAGAGCAGGGAAAGCTCAAGTTAGAATTGAAGTTGTTGGAGCAGGAAATACAACTATAGCGTCAGATACGAAGATAGAACAGCCTAAAATAAAAGAGGTTAAAACGAGAATAGAAACTAAAACAGAAAGTACAGCAAAATCAGGTAGAGAAGTTCCAAAGGAGTATAACACTAAAACTGTAAAGCCAAAAGCTGCAGCGCCTGCAAAACCTAAACCTGCTGCACCAAAAGTGAATATTAATAAATCAAAATCACCAACTGGTTTATTCAAAGTTGATGTTGAAAATCAATCTAAAAGTGGTTTTGGAGTACAAGTTGGTGTTTTTACTGGTTTTGAAGTGTTACTAAAACAAGTTGCTACGTTAAAGGGAAAAGGTTTTAAAGATGTATTGATTTCTGTATCAGGAAGTGGTGCAGCGACAAAATATCGTATTATTTTAGGACATTATGATAATTCTGCTTCCGCTGCTGCGTATAAAAAAGCATTGAAATCTAAATATAAAATGGACGGATTTGTAGTCGATTTTTCAGAATTATAAAAAATAGGTCGAAGTTGAAAATTCGATGAACAGGAAATTAAAAAATATGGCTTTACCAATTCAATTAAAAGATAATAAGTTATTAACGGGTATAATTTGGGGCGTTTTGATTCCTTTTATTGGGGTTGCAATCTTAATGGTTTTGGATGAAACGATAGTAGATATGGACCTTTCGTTACCAAACAACAATATTTATTTAGGACAGAAACCTCGAACGTTATATTTATTAGCAATTTGTCTTAATTTAATTCCATTTCAAATTTTTAGAAATCGTAGAATGGATAAAGCATTGCGAGGAGTTGGTTTGGTTACGATAAGTTATGCGATTGTTTGGTTTTTATATTTTTCTTCTACGATTTTATAAAAGGTATATTATTGTAAATTTAATATCACATTGGAGTGATTCTATCCGTATCTTTCGTTATAGAATCACTCCAATTTTTTTCTGAAAAAGAAGTTTATTCTTAATAAGTAAAATACCAAAACATCATTTTTGCACATGAAATATTTTATAATAGCAGGAGAAGCATCTGGTGATTTACATGGCTCGAACTTAATCAAAGCAATGAAAAAAGAACAGCCAAATGATGAGATTGTCTGTTGGGGCGGAGATTTGATGAATGCAGCTGGTGCTAAACTTTTAGAGCATTATAGAAGAACTTCTTTTATGGGTTTTTTTGAAGTGATTCAAAACTTAAATACGATTTTGAAAGCAATCAAAGCTTGTAAAAAAGATATTGAAAACGAAAAACCTGATGTTTTAATCTTAATAGATTTCCCTGGATTTAATTTCAGGATTGCAGAATGGGCGAAAAAGAACTTGAAGCTTAAAATCTATTTTTATATTTCTCCACAACTTTGGGCTTGGAAAGAAGGTAGAATAAAAAAGCTAAAAAGAGATATTGACCGATTATTTGTGATTTTACCTTTTGAAAAAGATTTTTATAAAAAGCATCAATATGAAGTAGATTTTGTTGGACATCCCTTACTCGATGTAACAGAAGATTATTCTAAAAATGAAAATTTCAGAACGGAATATAATTTAGATAATCGACCAATAATTGCATTATTACCAGGAAGTAGACAACAAGAAATTGTAAAAATGTTGGGCGAAATGTTACAAATGGTTGGCTTGTTTACAGATTATCAATTTGTAATTGCGGCTGCACCTTCACAAACTTTAGATTTTTATCAAAACTTAATTCCTTCGACTTTATCAAATAATGTAACAATTATCGAAAATAAAACTTACGATATTTTACAACATTCAAAAGCAGCCTTAGTCACTTCTGGTACAGCAACTTTGGAAACGGCACTATTTGAAGTCCCGCAAGTAGTTTGTTATCGTGGAAACCCAATTTCTTATCACATCGCCAAACGATTAGTGAATATTAAATATATTTCTTTAGTGAATTTAATAATGGATGAATTAGTCGTGACGGAATTGATTCAATCGGATTTGAATACTAATAAATTAAAAATGGAATTGGATAAGATTTTAGAACAAAATAATCGTCAAAAAATGATTCGTCAATATCAATTATTAAAAGATAAATTAGGCGGAAAAGGTGCTTCAGAAAGAGTTGCTAAATTGATTGTTAATTATGAATTATAAACTACTGACTTTTGGTCAACAGTTTATAATTCATGATTTAATCGTTACTATTCATATGTCTGATGTTTTGAAATGTATTTTCTCATAACCGAAGATGGTCTAACAGCGAAGTAGTCTGATTTCTGACTTCTTGCTGAATAGTTACATTTCATATTTAATCTACAATTTCATATTTCTTTTCTTTTGTATAATATTCCAATTCAATATTTTCTTCAATATATCCTTCTCTTGGTAGATTGATTTTGTTTTTACGAACCAAATAGATAGTTGCCATTCCAGATGTAAAATATTTCAACTGAACAGGGTCAATGAATAATTCATTCTTTCCAGCATTTCCTAAATGATTTAAACTCATCGAACCGCCATTTACATCTGTAATTAAAATCACCAAAGTTTCATTTTCAGGATTAGCAGCAGTTCCATCCCACTTTAATGTAAAACCATCAGTTTTACTCATTTTTCCTTCTTTGATAGAAAAATCTGTAATTGGATTTGGAGTTAGTGTTTCTGATATTTTATCAAATCCTTTTGGTGTAACTGAAATTTCATAATTTTCCGTCTTTTTTAATTCCTCACCAAACTTAAAACGTACTAAATCTTTTCTACTTGCTTTATGTTCCATCATATTTCTACCGTTGATAGAAACTGATTCAATTTCTGGCAAAATGGTATCATTTTCATGACGAGCATAAACTTCTGCGACTATAAAATCAGAATTGTCTGCTCGTAAATAATAATTGATGCTTATAATCTTATTGTAAACTTCAGAAGTCGTTGTCGTTGTTTTTTGTTCGTTTTTACAACTTACTAAAGCTGTAATTATCAAGCTAAAAAGTATTAAGTTTTTCATAGTATTAGTGGTTTAACCATTATTAATCAAGTTCAAAAGTACAATTTGAAATTATAAAATTTGTCTTTGAAGAATAAAAATATTCATGTCTAATTTTTAGAAACTTGTCGAGTGACGTTAGCTATTAGTCTAACGTCTATATTTTTAGAAACCAAAGACTATTTGAAAACGTTTTGGTTTTGTTATTTTTACAAATAAAATAGCGAAAAGTGATTTGAGACAGGAATTATAAACGAGTTTATAGCCTTTTATCAATAAATCACTTTTTGAATTCAAATAAAAACTAAAAAATAGAAATTATGTATATGGGTTTAATGGTTATCAGTGTTGTTTTCGCTGGTATCGGTTGGTTAGTTAGTAATCAATTAAAAAACAAGTTTAAAAAATATAATCAAGTTGGTTTATCAAATGGATTGAGCGGACGTGAAATTGCTCAAAAAATGTTGGAACATTACGGTATTTATGATGTGCAAATCACACAAGGTCAAGGTACTTTGACGGACCATTATAATCCACAAACCAAAACAGTAAGTCTAAGTCCAGCAATCTATGGTGGGAGAAGTGTGATGGCAGCTGCTGTTGCAGCTCATGAATGTGGACACGCTGTACAACACGCAGAATCTTATGCATTTTTAAAAATGCGTTCTGCACTTGTTCCTGTTGTTCAGGTTTCAGCGAATTTGCAGCAATATATTTTCATGTTTGGTTTTGCAATGACCGCTTATTTGAATAATTCAATTTTTATATTAATTGCAATTGCCGCTTTCGGTGTAACAACTGCTTTTAGTGTAATTACACTTCCAGTAGAGTTTGATGCAAGTAATCGTGCATTAGCTTGGTTAGAAAGTTCTGGAATGGCAAGAGGCGCAGAATATGATGGTGCAAAAGATGCTTTGAAATGGGCTGCAATGACTTATGTAACGGCTGCATTAGCTGCGATTACACAGTTGTTATATTTAATTTGGTTGTTTATGGGAAGAAGAGATTAGATTAACAACTTATAAAAGAACCAAAAAAATAAGGGTTTGACTTTAAGTCAAACCCTTATTTTTTTATTATAACAATAGAAACGATATAATTTACATACTCATTCCACCACAAACGCTTAACGTTTGACCGTTTACATAGCTTGATAAATCAGAAGCTAAAAACAAAACGGCATTTGCAACTTCTTCACCATTTCCTAAACGTTTCAAAGGAATGTTATTCATTAAATCCGCTTTTACTTTTTCATCCAAAACGTCAGTCATATCAGTTTGAATAAAACCAGGAGCGATTGAATTACTACGAATATTACGAGAACCAATTTCTTTTGCGATTGATTTTGTAAATCCTATAATTCCTGCTTTTGATGCCGCATAATTCGCTTGACCAGCATTTCCATTCACACCAACTACAGAAGTAATATTAATAATAGAACCTTTACGAGCTTTCATCATTGGACGAATTACATTTTTCGTCAAATTGAAAACAGATTTCAAATTCACATCAATTACATCATTCCATTGGTCTTCGCTCATTCTAAGCAATAAATTATCCTTTGTAATTCCTGCATTATTTACAACAACATCAATTTGTCCGAAATCTGCTAAAACACTTTTTACTAATTCTGCAGAACTCTCAAAAGAACCAGCATCAGATTGATATGCTTTGACATTGGCACCGTTTCCTGTTAATTCCGCTACAATCGCATCCGATTGAGCAGAAGACGAACGATAAGTAAATGCTACAGCAGCACCATTTTCTACTAATTTTCTAACGATTGCTTCGCCAATTCCACGAGACCCACCTGTTACAATTGCTACTTTTCCGTCGAGTAAATTCATATTATTTGATTATTTTTTTAATAAAGAAGGTATCAAATTTCTTTAAGCTGTTCGACACCTAAAACTATACGAAACACAAAATTAATTGAATTTTGCATTTATACTAAATGTAATCTTTTAAAATCCGTATTTTTGTTAAAATAACTATATGATGTTAATTTTATTTTCAAAACATCAACAAGTTAATACAATAAAACATCAACACATTATATAAATGATACAAAGTTGGTTACATAGATTAGGAACAAATATCCCAGAATTTGATACAATGGATGAATATATCGAATTTATACTTCGATTAGTTCGACCATATAGTGAAGACTTGGATGAAAGAGAGTTTTTTTTAGAAAAAAGATGGACAGAAATTAGTGATAGAGATGATGATATCAATGCTGTATTGCATATTTTCAAACCTGATTTTTCACCTGAAGGTTTAGGCCGTTCGGGAGATTTGACTTATATGCGAGTTGTAAATGGTAATGTATCAATGGGCGTTTGGTCGTCCATCAAAAACTCAAATTCAATGCTAATAGATGAAGGCGGACGATTTGAATTATTTGATATGGCATTCATGAATGGTGATTTTATTGTATTAAAAAAGCATCGAAATCAGCACACTCCAGTTTTGGATAGCAAATATTTATTTTTAGCCAGAGAACGATTAGTAAAAAGCGGAGATACAGTAATGCCTTGGTTAGATATAATGGAACTTTGGTTCAATGTATATCGACTTAATGCCTTTTATATCGGAACTGTAGTAATTATTATTTTAATTACAGTTTTCATATTATTACTTTCTACGATTTAAAGATAAATGAGCACAAACTCCTCTCTCAAAAAAAAGAGAGTAACACTCAGCTTCGCAATTTATATTAAGTTGAGGTTTAGCCTCTCTTTCTTGAGAGAAGGGTTGGGGTGAGTTCAGTCAACACATTTAAAATGATAAAATACAGAAAAGATACTGATGATATTGTTACCCTTACTTTAGATATGAAAGATAGTAAGGCAAACATTATTAATCATCAAATATGTAAAGCGTTTGAACCTGTTATTACGCAATTACGAAAAGAAAAGCAAGAAAATACCTTAACGGGTGTGATTATCACTTCTGGTAAAAAAACCTTTTTGGCAGGTGGCGATTTAAAATATATTTTTCAAGCAGATAATGCAGAAGGTGTTTTTCAATATACAGAAATGCTGAAAGGTGTTTTTCGAGATTTGGAAACTATTGGCGTTCCTGTTGTTGCTGCAATTAATGGAACTGCTGTTGGAAGTGGGTTTGAATTAGCATTGGCTTGTCATCATCGAGTGGCGATTGAAAATCCACTAACTCGTGTAGGTTTACCCGAAGTGAAATTAGGATTGATGCCAAGTGGCGGAGGTGTTACTCGATTGGTTTGGTTGAATGGTTTAGAAAAGACATTTCCTATCTTAACAAAAGGGGAAATTTATCGCCCAATGGAAGCTTTGCGATTAGAATTGATTGACGAAACGGCAGTTGATGAAAAAGATATGTTTTTCAAAGCTAAACGCTTCATTTTTAATAATTTAGATTACCAACGTCCTTGGGATAGACGAGAATATAAAATCCCAGGCGGAGATATAGAAACGGCATATATTACCAATTGGATTGGGATGAGAAATGCCGAGATTATGAAGGATACCAAAGGTAATTACCCTGCAGTTCAAGCGATATTTGGAACAATGGTAGAAGCTGCTTCTGTAGATTTTGATACCGCAAATCGGATTGAAAGTCGCTTTTTTACGGAATTGATTTTAGGACAAACGGCGACCAATATGGTAAAGGCTTTTTGGTTTGATAATAATGCAGTAAAGAAGAATTTGAGCCGTCCGAAAGGATATGGAAAATTCAGACCAAAACAAGTAGGAATCATTGGTGCAGGAAAAATGGGTTCTTCCATTGCAACCGTTTGTGCTAAACACGGCTTAAAGGTGATTTTGAAAGATGTTTCTAAATCAATTGCGGAGAAAGGTCGGAAATATTGTCAATTATTATTAGAGAAAGAGGTAGAGGATAGATTTATTACAGAAAAGGAAAAAGCGGTTATTTTTGAACGTATTTCTATCACAGAAAACTTTAAAGACTTCCATTCTTGTGATGTGGTAATTGAGGCAGTTTTTGAAAACTTGAACTTAAAACGTCGAGTGATTCGAGAAACAGAAACGCATTTGGATGAATTCACCCTTTTTGGTACAAATACGTCCAGTTTATCAATTTCGAGATTGGCAAAAGCTTCTCAAAATCCTAATGATTTCATTGGAATTCATTTCTATGCACCAGCTCAAGAAAGGCAATTAGTTGATATTGTTATTGGGAAAAAAACGTCGGAAGAAACGATTGCAAGAGCTTTTGATTTTGTACGAGCAATAGGAAAAATACCGATTGTAATCAAAGATAGAAGAGGTTTTTTAACGCCTCGTGTGAATGGAATGTATGCCATGGAAGGTTTGGCATTACTTAATGAAGGAGTTTCTCCAGTGGTTATCGAACGATTAGGAATTAAAGCTGGAATGCCTAAAGGACCTTTGGCAACTTTGGATGAAATGAGTTTGGCGACGACTTTACTCTTTGAACGCAAAAAGCAAGAATGGTTCGGTGATATTTATTACCATAAAAATGAAATTGAGGTTTTGGATAGAATGGTCAATGAGTTGAATCGTGAAGGTGCGATTAGTAAGGCTGGATTCTACGATTATTCTACAGAAAAACCGTTAATTTGGCAAGAATTATATGAGCATTTTGATATTAAGCAATCGATACCAAAAGAGCAAGAAGTGATTGAACGGTTTATGTTTGTTCAAGCAATGGAAGCAGCAAGAGTTTTAGAGGAAGGTGTCGTAGAGAATATTGCAGAAATTAATATTGGTAGTATTTTGGGTTGGCAATTTGCGCCATTCAAAGGTGGTGTTTTGCAATATATCAGCGATTATGGCTTAGCAGATTTCATCAAAAAAGGGAAAAAATTAGAAAAACAGTTTGGGAGTCGTTTCAAGCTACCAACTATTTTTGAAACGGATAGATTAAAGTAAATCGGGTTTTCTTATCCGAGATTTTCAGAAAAATTCATTTTATGAATTTATCTAAAAAAACTTTTAAACCACTGCAATTAATAGTGAAAAAATAAAATGGCTTTCGCCAAAACATGCACTCACCGACCGATAAGTTTTGATTGTAAAATAGTCAATAGTTTTAGTTGAAGAGAAAGTAAGTTGACAAAAGCACTCAACTATATCAAATGAAAATGTGGCGTATTTACTCTTGATGTGAAATATTTAATACTTCATATTTAGTTTTTAAAAAGCTACATCTTTGGAGCATATTAGCGTTCAGTAGTGAAAAGTAGAAAATAGCTGAACCTACTCAAATTACTTTAATCAAAATTTCCAATTTTACTTATCGGTCGGTGAGTGCATGTTTTGGCGAAAGCCATTTTTTATAATTTGAATTAATAATATTTTTTTAAAAATAAGATTTACATACAATTTCACTCTGTGAATTTCTATGTAAATGTCGGGTAGGAAAGCCCGACCTACTACGTATGGAAAAATTAGCAAAACAACTAAGAGAAGCTTATGCAACAAGAACTGCTTGTTCACCTTTGAGAGACATTATTGGCTTAGAAGATTTAGAAACTGCCTACAAAATTCAAGCGATTAATAATGATTTATTAATTAAAAATGGAGCGAGAATTACTGGTCGAAAAATTGGTTTAACATCAAAAGTAGTTCAAAAACAATTAGGCGTTGACCAACCAGATTTTGGACTTTTATTAGATACAATGGAAGTTTTGAACAACGATTCTATCTCGATGTCGGAATTAATGCAACCAAAAGTAGAAGCTGAAATAGCTTTTGTTATGGCGAAGGATTTACCTAATCATACGGTTTCAATAGTTGATATTATCAATTCAATTGATTACGCTTTAGTAGCTATCGAAATTGTTGGCAGTCGAATTGAGAATTGGAATATAAAAATTACAGATACAATTGCAGATAATGCTTCGGCAAGTCATTATGTACTTGGACATACGCCAGTAAAGTTAAGCGATTTTGATGTCGTAAATTGTGCTATGAAAATGGAAAAATTTACGGATAATTGGGAAGAAGTTTCATCTGGAAATGGTGCAGCTTGTTTAGGTTCACCGCTTAATGCAATGCTTTGGTTAGCTAATAAAATGGCAGAATTAGGAACACCTTTGAAGGCTGGTGAAGTAATCCTTTCTGGTGCTTTGGGGAAAATGGCAGGCGTAGAAGCTGGACAAACTTTCCGAGCAAGTATTGAAGGTTTGGGAAGTGTGAGTGTTTCTTTTACGGAGTAATCCAAAACGTACAAACTTAATAAGCGTTAACAAGAACCGTCATTCCGACGGAGGTCGGAATCTCCTGAATGTAATGATTCAATTTTAATAAAAAACAAATTTTTAAAGGTTCAATTTAAAAAATTGTGCCGTTGCCTTGAGGAGATTCCGACTTTCGTCGGAATGACGGTTTCTTTTAAACTTTTGGCTTACATCTTTTTTAAATCTTATCCTAAATTTTTAAATCTCCTATTTTAATAAAACCATATTTTACGTAAATAATAATGCTATAAATGACTGAGAAAAAAACAAAAGTAGCTATCATCGGTTCGGGAAATATCGGAACGGATTTGATGATTAAAATATTAAGAACTTCAGAGCATTTAGAAATGTCTGTTTTGGTTGGAATCGACCCTGAATCTGATGGTTTAGCAAGGGCGAAAAGAATGGGTGTTAAAACCTGTTCTACTGGAATTGCTGGTCTGGTAGAAATGCCAGAATGGACAGATATTAAAATCATTTTTGATGCAACTTCTGCAAAAGCACATCATTATAATTATAGCTTTGTAAAGCAATTTCCTGATAAAAAAATCATTGATTTAACTCCTGCCGCAATTGGTCCTTATTTAGTTCCTGCCGTCAATGCAGAGATTGATACAACTTTAGATAATGTAAATATGGTGACTTGTGGCGGACAAGCTACGATTCCAATTATTGCTGCGGTAAATAGAATCGCTAAAGTTCATTATGGCGAAATCGTCGCTTCTATTGCCAGCAAATCCGCTGGGCCAGGAACTCGTGCAAATATTGATGAATTTACAGAAACAACTTCTTTAGCAATAGAAAAAATTGGTGGAGCAGAAAAAGGAAAAGCAATCATTGTTTTGAATCCTGCTGAACCACCTTTGGTGATGCGAGATACTGTTTTCACTTTGAGTGAACAAGCAGACCGAGAAGCTATCCGAAAAAGTGTAGATGAAATGGTCGCTGCGGTACAAAAATATGTACCTGGTTATACGCTTCATCAAGCTGTTCAATTTGACGATATTCCAGAATCTGCGCCTGTTTTTATTGAAGGTTTAGGTTTTCGTCATGGCTTGAAAACTACGGTTTTATTACAAGTTGTTGGTGCGGGACATTATTTACCGGAATATGCTGGGAATTTGGATATTATGACAAGTGCGGCTTTGGCTACTGGTGAGCGATTTGTAAGTTAAAGTTAAATGGAACTTCAGTAAGTCCGAATTTATGTCTCAAATAAAGTTCGTCATACCGACGAAAGTCGGTATCTCCCAAACGTAAGGACTCAATTTTGATAAAGTAAAAATAAAAAGGTTCACTTTAAAGATTAGTTCCGTTGCCTTGAGGAGATACCGACTTTCGTCGGTATGACGGAAAGTTTTAGACCTTTAAAAAGTTTGTGATTGATTATCATTTCAAATTAATAAAAATCAATATTTCATTATGAAATTATACATACAAGATGTCACTCTAAGAGACGGAATGCACGCTATCAAGCATCAATTTACTAAAGAAAAAATTACGGAAGTTGCTTTGGCTTTAGATGCAGCGAAAGTAGATGCAATAGAAATTTCACATGGTGATGGTTTGACTGGTGGCAGTTTTAATTACGGTTTCGGGGCGAAAACAGACTGGGAATGGCTGGAAGGAATTGCGGAACAATTACAACATGCAAAACTGACCACTTTACTTTTGCCAGGTATTGGAACGATTCACGATTTGCAAAGAGCAAGAGATTTAGGTGTAGAATCTGTACGAATTGCAACGCATTGTACAGAAGCAGATATTTCGCAACAACATATCGAAGCAGCAAAAAAAATGGGCATGGATGTCGGCGGATTTTTGATGTTATCGCACATGAGTGAACCAAAGAAATTGGCAGAACAAGCAAAGTTGATGGAAAGTTATGGCGCAGATTGTGTTTATGTGACGGATTCGGCTGGAGCTTTATTAATGAATGATGTGGCAGATAGAATAAAGGCTTTCAAAGATGTGTTGGATGATGATACAGAAGTTGGCATTCATTGTCATCAGAATTTGTCTTTAGGTGTTGCAAATACTATTGTTGCAATGGAACATGGAGCGACTCGACTCGATGCTTCTTTGGCAGGAATGGGCGCTGGTTCTGGAAATTGTCCTTTAGAACCCTTGATTGCTGTTTTGAATAAAATGGGTGCGGAACATAATGCGGATTTATATAAATTAATGGATGCTGCAGATGATTTGATTCGTCCAATTTTAGAAAGACCGATTCAAGTAGACAGAGAAACATTATCATTGGGTTATGCTGGTGTTTATTCGAGTTTCTTGTTACATGCAGAGCGTGCAGCTAAAAAATATGACTTAAAATCACATGAAATTTTGGAGGAAGTTGGTCGCCGTAAAATGGTTGGTGGACAGGAAGATATGATAATTGATGTGGCTTTAGATATGTTGAAATCTTCTGAATCGTAGAATATTGAAATTTTGATAAATTTTATTTTATACTTATTTATTATACAACTTAAATAATCATGTCAGAAAAACCATTTTTTGAAGAAATTAAGAAACTTCTTGATAATCATGATACTATTGAAGCATTGAATAAATTGAAAGTTTATACTGAAGGAAAAAAATCTTTTAATATGATTCTTTTATTGATGTCAAGATGGAATACTAATGAAAGGGACAAAGTCAAAGGGATTATCAAAAAGGAGGATTATGAAATAACACAACATAGAATCAACGAATCTACTAAAGATATGCTCGAAGACCTTCAAAATGGAAAATCAAAATCTAAAGGAAAAAATATTTTAGAGAAGATTTTAATGGTAATATTTTTTACATTTATCATTTTCTGTTATTGGTACTTTTTTCGAAAATGAAAAAAACACTAATCCTCTACATTCAACAGTGAATTAAATGTAGAGGATAAATTAAATTTAAAACAATAATTAAGGTTGATTCATGACCAAAACGATTTTTGTTTTATCAGCTTTTGACACTGCTTTCATAAAATCTCTATAATCTTCGTAAGCATCTTTAGAAACAGAGAAAGTTTTACGTTCCATGATTCTGGTATAAATTAATTCTTTACCTTTTTGCTCAAAACTGGCTTCATATTTCCCAAATTCACTTTCAATAAGTATTGCTTCTTTTGGCATACTTTCTATTGCGTAACCATCAGGAATAATAAAAGTAACAATATCTTTATTAGAAAAACCATAAGTATTTTCTACTGGTAATTTACGATTTTTCATAGAACGTGGAACATTCGATAATTGATTGATTGCATTTGGATTCACAAACATTCTTTTTCCACCTCTTGAAGCATATTTAGGCACATCAATATCAAAGTTGATTAATGTTTCATGTTGTTCTTTACTCGGTGATAGCGTCAAATCATTAATTTTGAAACTTGGCAATTCTAATATTTTACGCAACATTTTATGCCTTTCTTTTTCAGATTCATTAATAGCATAATATCTATAAATTCCTTCTTGTCTGCCAGTAGCTTTTTGGTTGACAGATATTTTTGCTTGACCTAATTTATCTAATTTTAAAGAAATCTGTGATAATAATACATTGCTACTTTTGTCGCTTGTTGGTGTTTTTAATAATTGACTTCCTGTTGGTTTGATGATTAATGCATGACGATTTTCATTTGAGGCACCAATCGTTCCCATTGGTAAATCTGAACTCGTACATTCTAACCATATATCGCCTTTTTCGGTTTTGGGAACATACAATATTACATGATTAAAACTGGAAGTTGCAAAATCTAATTCTTGATCTAATACATTATTTCCATTTTTAATTAAAGCTGCATATGCTTCTATATCAGCGACTTTTAGCATAGATTTCATGAAATTAGTTAAAGCTTTACAATCTCCATATTTATTTTGTTCTACATATTTTGCATCAAAAGTTTGCCAACCGCCAATTCCTAATTGAATACTTACATAGCGCATATTATTCTGTAAATAATTATACAGAATTTTGATTTTATCTTCTTTTGTTCGAGCATTAGCAATCAATTCTTTCACTTTTGATTGCATATCTTCAGATAAAACATCTCTGTCTTTATTCAAGTTATAATTGAATGTACCTAAATTTTCCCAGCTCGACATATCGCCTTTATAGTCTTCTAACCTAAATAAAGTTGGTGCAAAAATAACGTGTGGCAAAACTTTTTCTGAAATAGGAGACATAGGTTCATCTACAATTGCTGCTAAGTTTTCTGCTTCAAAATGATGTTTTACATATTTTCCTTCTTGGCTTGTTTTAGGTTGAACATCAGAATTTCGAATTAAATAACGTACTTCAATATCTTTTGGCGTAACGACTTCAAATTCAGATTTTTCGATAGCGACTTTATAGTTTTTTAAAATCATCCAACGAGGATAAAACATAGTGTTTTTAGAAACCTCAGTATATTCATATTCGACAGTATATGGAAAATCATTTTGTTCAGTATAAGCACATTTAACTCTACCATAACTCATTACGCTTATTCCGTCAGATTGACTTTGGTCTATAATATTCTTGGATTTGATCTTCTTAATTAATTTACCATTTGCATCATAAATTCGAATATACTTCACATTCACTTTATCAAAAACTTCATTATAGAAAATACATGTGTTTATATATGGACTTTTAGGACTCAAAATAGTTATGACGCCTTTGTAATGCATATTTGCACGATTGACATCATCTACAGAAAAAGTTGTTTTTTCATATCTTACTACTGTATGCGCATTTTCTATTAAATTTTCAGGAATCAAACTGACAGCATAATCTGGATTAGAATCTGCTTTTACAGTTGTGAAAATTAATAAGGTCAAACTTAAAATTATTAAATGTTTCATATTTTTTTTAATTAAGAAGTCAGAATTAGAACGCTACGCTGTCAGAACGTCTTCGACTGTCAGATGACGAATTTTATAATGAATTGTTCTGACTTCTGAAAGCGAAGCGGTCTGACAGCCAAAGGCGGTCTGATTTCTGATTCTGATTCTATTTCTATTTTTTCTTTAATACAATTTGTTGGTTATGTTTTTCAACAATTATATCATTGAATTTTTGAACGGCTTCATAAAAAGAACGGGGTGCATTGGCCGGAACCCAACGACAGGTTTCTGCAATTTTTAATAACTC
>CAZEOC010000017.1:16646-20737 GCA_964513525.1 uncultured Saprospiraceae bacterium
CGGCTTCATAAAAAGAAGGATTGAAAAATGGTTCAACCAAATTTACTTTAGACAATATTTGAATTTTATTATTAGTTAATTTTGAGGCTAATAAAAATTGACTTTTACTATCAGGAAAACGATAAGATACATTTTCAGGAAGTGATTCTACTTCATAACCTTCTGGAACGTCAAGATAAACGATGACTTGTTTAGATTCTTTATAAGGCAGTTCTATCGGTAAATTTCTACTTTCTGATTGGAAAGGGTTTTCCGTTTGTACTAAACCTAAAAATGGATTGATATAGATATAATCTCCATTTACTTGAGCAGCATCATTTATAGTTATATTTCCTGATGTTTTTACTGGTTTATCTATGTTCTCAAATAAGTTTTCTTGCTTAAAGTCAGAGATTTCATAATCAGATATACTATTATTAAAAATGGTTGCTTTGTATTTTTCTTCCTCTAATTTTGCCATTTTCATTCGTAAATCATGAGCAGCATAAACTTTATGTTGCTGTGTTAATGTTCCTTCAAGCTGTCCATCTTCTTTTATTTTTAATTGCATCAAATTGATGATTTCTGATTTTTTTGAAGGAATTTTTACCCATTCAAAAGCATTTTTGGTTATCATAAAACCTTCTGGACAAATACTGTTTTTGGGTAATATATTAATCGGATAAGTTGGATCAATGGCATCAATATACACTGGTTTCTCATCAATCATAACTTGAAGAATAACATGATTAAATTGTCCAATGAATGGATAACTTTTTGTAATTCGACCGTTATCTTTAGTAGAGATTAAGATAGGATTTGCATCTATTTTATAATGTTTCAATAAGCCTAAAAGTATTAAATTAATATCTGCTGAATTTCCATTTCCATTTTTAATAGTTGTTTTGAAATCATCGGAAGTATACCTACGATAACTTTCATTCCATTCAATATTTGCCTGTACAAACTGAAATAAAGCAGTCACTTTTTCTTTTTGAGTCGTTGCTTCATTTACAATAAAATCTGTTTGTTCTATAATGGATTTAAGTTTATTCGATTTGTTATACAGTTTACCTTCATCATCACGAAAAGATTTTGCTAATTTATCCCAAGTAGATAAATATTCTTTGACTCTATTCGTCTGTCTATTTCGATAACTCGACAATTGCATCGTTAAACTTTCTCGATAGTCTAATATATTATTTACAAAAGGTTCTTCTGGTAAAGCAACTATATTTTCAGCTTGCCAAAAGTATTCTGTAATTGGAATCTCTTGATAACCAGGAGGATTAATAAAATATGTTTTATCCCCTTTTCCAGTAATATTCACCTTCGGGCTTACTGATTGGTAAGAATAATAACCATCAAAAGCAAAGTGAAATTCTGCAAATTTGACTGGATATTCTTTCTGAAAATAGAATTTTGGAGGTGAAACTATATTTGGATAAATATCAGTAAAACGATATTCGATAATAGAACCAACCTTTACATTAGGAAAAGAGAAGGTAATTGATCGAGTATATTTAGATACCTTTTCTTTATAAAAATCAGTGACTTCGGTACTTACTTTTTTGCCATTTTCCCAATTATGAACTACTGCTTTTACTTTAATCACTGGATAACGTTTAGGAAAAGTAAATTCTATATTTGATTTGAAAAAAGCAGATTTTTTAAGAATCTTTATTTGATAATGATATTCATAAGCATAAATAGATTTATTTAAATAAATATCATATTTCGCCTTTCCATAGTTTAATAAATAAACGGCAGCAGCAGAAGTATCCGCTTCATAAGTCGTCATTTTCAAGTCTTCAGTCTTAATATGATTCCAATAAGGAAATTCATCTTGTGCTTGTGAAGTATAACAAATCAATAAAGAGAATATTAATAATAGATGTTTCATATCTTTTTTTTGGATAATCAGAATTTGAATGTCGTCAACTTAAGAAAGTTACCAGTTATCGTACAAAAACTTAAGTTGACATCATTCAATTAGGAATTAGATGATTTAAAATCTAATTTTTCTTCAATACAATTTGTTCTGCTTGTTTATTAATCACCAAATCAACGAATTCTCTAAGTATTGGATATTCTTCTGTTTTATAATAAGTTTGATTGATTTTTACTTTTGACATTATAGAAATATTTTGACCTTTTTGAGAGCAGACATAAGTAAATACTCCTCCATTATTAGGAAGTACCACTTTTGTTACTTCAGGCAAAGTTTCTACAACATATCCGTCAGGAATTGTTAGTTTTAAAATGTATTGTTCCTCCATTCCAAAAGCCATATCTACAGGGATTTCACGGGTTTCACTTTTAAAAGGATTCTCTGAAAATATTGGTTTGATAAACGGCGATACATAAATCATATCATTACTTATTTGTGCCATTTCAGAACTTTCAAAAGTCATTGTTTCTTTGATTTTTTTCGTTTTATCTTCCAAACCGTCAAAAGTCAAATCTTCAATAGTAGCATTGGGATTATCCGCTAAATATGTTTCATCTATATATTTTTCTTCATTCTCTTCATTCATGAACTTTCTACAATACTGAGCAGAATATCCTTGGTGTAAAACTTGTACAGTACCAGAAACGGTTCCATCTTCAGAAATCGTTAATTTAGGCAATAAAACATCTTTATTACGACCAGTTGGAATCATCAACCAACGACCGCTTCGCTCATTTTTTATTACCCAACCTTCTGTATTTAGATTGTTTGGATGTAAAATATCCATTGGATATTCCTTATGTGAAGCATCTATAAAATAAGGTTTCTCATTAACATAAACCACAATTAAGGTTTGATTAAACTGGTACATATAGGGCAGGAAATTCATAGGTTTTTGATTGTCCCGAGTTGAAATTAACATCGGATAAGCCTCAATTCCTGCTTTTTTTAATAAGGCCAATAAAGCTAAATTAATCTCTGTATTACTCCCTTCTTTTTCATTGAAACAATAATCTGCATCATGATCTGGATTGATTTCATCTATTTCATTCCATTTGATATTTTCCTGTACGAAATCATATAATATTTGAACTTTCTCAAGTGGTTTTTCCGTGTTTTCAACCAAAGGAGCAGCTACTTTCCATATTTTATTAGAATAGTTATCTTTTAAGAAACTCTTTTCAGCAATTTCTGTAAAATACAATTGATTCATTGCAGGCCAAGTACTTATAAATCTTTGTATAAATCCGTAACGAGGTTCATAACTCGATAATCTCATTCTTACAGCTGAATAATAATCATTCATTGAAGTTATATAAGGCTCTTTTTTAGTGCAGGAATATCTTTCATTAGCCATTTGTATTCTGTACCTGGAAGATTGCTTGCTTGATTCATATTAACTCTATTCTGTTCTTGAATCGTAAATCTGTGTTTTCCTTGTACATCAGATCTATATTTTAATATATCCAATACTTTTACTGAATATAAACTCCACATAACAGGAATATCTCTTTGAAAAAAGTAATCATCTATACTGGTAAAATAATCAGAATTTTTTTCATAAGAGTATTCTAATATTGAACCTTCTTTAATATTTGGAAAGGCAAACTTATTCAATGTGATGTACTTATTTTTCTGTTCTTTGAAGATATCTTTTTTATCTACTCTGGTTTTAATTAATTCCCCATCTTCTATATTTATCGTTTGTGCTTTTAGCTTATTAATTTTCTCACCTCTACGATAACTCCAAAATGGAATTTCAATATTACCTTGATCAAATGCTTTTTTATCTAATATTTTTATTCTAACATGGTAATAATAAGTTAAAGTTGGATAATCAGTTTTGAAACCAAAAACAACTTTCATTTCTTCAGCCAGAACAACTGCTCCAGCTTCTGGATCTGCTTCATAAGTTTCGAAATTGATTTCTCGTTCATTAAGTTTGCCGAATTTTAATTTGTATTGAGCATTAGCAACGGTAATAGAAAACGCTAAAATAAGTGTTAAATAGAATTTCATTGATTTGGTTTGTTGATTCGATAAGTTGTTGATTATTAATCTATTATGATTAATAATGTAAATGAATCGAATTATATTATTAATTATTTTATTGAATGCTTAATTGAGTTTTTAATTTAAATGGTCAATCTTTGGGTAAAAA
>CAZEOC010000018.1:0-20466 GCA_964513525.1 uncultured Saprospiraceae bacterium
AATTCTCTTGCAATTTCGTCGTACGATAGTTCTTCAAAAAAACGCAATTCGATCATTAAGCGATACTTTTCACTTAATTGTTTCATCAAAGTACGCATCAATTTAATACGTTGTTGTTGAATAAACTTTTGCTCTGGGTTTAAATTATTAGATTTTAAATTATTAGAAAAAGTCTGAGAACCTTCTTTTTCTATCGTTTCATCAATTGATAATAAAACCAATCTTTTTTTACGAATATGGTCAATACAATTATTAGATGCAATCTTAAAAAGCCATGTACTAAAAGCATATCGAGGTTGATAACTATGAATTTTATTAAAAGCTTTTGTAAAAGCTTCTTGAGTCAAGTCATCTGCATCTTCCTTATTACTTACCATTTTATACATCGTGTGATAAATAGCATTTCTATATCGATCCATCAAAAACTTAAACGATTTTTGATTACCATCAAGGGCTAATTTCACATGAGCATAATCTTCTAATGCTCTTTCTGACAAATTTTTATTTATAACTACATCCATTCTCTTCCCGTCTTTTCAGACAAATTGTGAACTATAAATTATAAACTGTAAATTATTTATAATCAATACTTTACAATTAATAATTCATGGTTTAATTTATACTCTCTCTATAATTGTTGCATATCCTTGCCCAACACCAATACACATTGTTACCAAAGCATATCGCTTATTTTGTTGTTGCAATTCTAATGCCGCAGAATGTAAAATTCTCGTTCCTGAAACACCAAGCGGATGTCCAATTGCGATTGCTCCTCCATTTGGGTTTACTCTTTCATCATCGTCTGCTATTCCTAATAAACGTGTACAAGCTAATGATTGAGCCGCAAATGCTTCATTCAACTCAATAATATCCATATCATTAAGCGATAAACCAGCTTTTTTCAATGCTTTTCGAGATGCGCCAACTGGACCAATCCCCATTATTCTTGGTTCAACTCCTACTACAGCAGAGCTCACAATTCGTGCCAACGGCTTTAATTCATAAGCTTTGATGGCAACATCAGAAGCTACAATAACCGCAGCTGAACCATCGTTTAGACCAGAAGCATTTCCAGCAGTCACAGTTCCTCCGTCTTCTTTACTTTTAAATGCCGTTCTTAACTTAGCTAAAACATCAAGTGATGTATTTCCTTTAATAAACTCATCTGTATCAAAAACAATTGCTTCTTTTTTTCTTTGAGGAATCACAACTGGTGTAATTTCCATTTTCAATCTACCAGCAGCTTGAGCTTTAGCAGCTTTCATTTGTGACCAATATGCAAATTTATCTTGATCAGCTCTACTGATTTTATATATTTCTGCTAAGTTTTCTGCAGTGGTTCCCATTCCATCTGTTCCGTACAGCGCTTTCATTTTTTTATTAATAAATCGCCAACCAAAACTACTATCATGCATTTGTGCATCATTCCCAAAAGGTCTTGAAACCTTAGAAGTCACAAAAGGTCCACGAGTCATATTTTCAACGCCTCCAGCGATAAATACGTCGCCATCATTCGCTTTTATTGCTCGATTTGCATGTATAATTGCAGACATTCCAGAAGCACATAAACGATTTACTGTTTCACCAGGAACAGACCAAGGTAAACCTGCTAACAACAAACTCATTCTTGCTACATTCCTATTATCTTCGCCAGCTTGATTTGCACAACCAAATATAACATCTTCATAGGCATTTAAAGGAATATTTGGATTTCTTTCTATTAATGCTTTAATCGAAATCGCACCTAAATCATCCGTTCTAATAGATGATAAACTTCCTCTGAAATTACCAAATGCCGTACGAATTCCATCAATGATAAATGCTTCTTTCATTTTTTTGTAATTTATTAAACTACTAACTTATTTAGTCACATTATACAAAATTTCTGTAAATTAAGATTTTTAAAATTTGGCAATACAAATAGGTACAATTTTAACAGTTTTTATTACAATAGTATCTATTATTATAAATTATTCGACTTTTTTCCAAGAACCTTACATTATTAAAACAATCGCAAACCTTGTGTTACCAACATATTATAAAAAAATCCATTTTAATAAATCCTATTTTTTTAGTTAATTCGTAATTGAATTGATTTTAGAATAATTAATTGTCTATTCAGATATCTAAAGTTTAGCAATTAATTCAATAAATCAATTCTTTTTTCCTTCAAGATTATAAAATAAATCAAAATGCTAAAAGCTATTTTACCCTTCCTGATTTCAATATTAATCACAACAAATTTAGTCGCAGAACGAATCACGGTTGTGGAATATGTTGATCATTATAAAGATATTGCTATTTCAGAAATGTATCGTAGTGGTATTCCAGCAAGTATCAAACTCGGGCAAGGGATTTTAGAATCTGATTGTGGCAATAGTGTTTTATCCAAAAATTCAAATAATCATTTCGGCATTAAATGCAAAAAAGAATGGACAGGAAAAACATATCAACATAAAGATGATGATTATAAGAATGGAAAATTAATCAAATCTTGTTTTAGAGCATATTATTCTTCTTATGAATCTTATATTGATCATTCCGAATTTTTATCGAATAGAGATCGTTATAAAATGCTTTTCAATTTACATCATACAGATTATAAACAATGGGCTTTTGGATTAAAATCTGCTGGTTATGCTACAGCTAAAGGATATGCCGAGAAGCTTATTTCGATTATCGAACGTTACGAATTACATCAATACGACTTTGCACCAAATACGGCAGAAGAATATGCTGTTGAAGTAGAACATTCTTTTCAAGAAGGAGAAGAGTTAACCGTTTTAGGTGAGGTTTTGCCTGCAATTGATATAGAATTAGAAAAAATTGATTCTGTGAAAATTGATGCGCAAATATTAGCAGAAATGCCAAAAATAAAACCTGCTAAACCTATTTTATTTCCAGTTCAAACGAAGGAATATTTTGAAATAAATGGACGAGTTGCGGTTACTTATAAAAGTAATTTAGAAACTATTATTAATAAAACGGAAATAAAAAAGTCTAAGATATTAAAGTATAACGAAGTAAAAACAGAAGCAGAATTAATTAATAACCAATATTTATTCATTAGTAAAAAAGCTAAAATATTCGATGGTGATTTTAAGAATCACTTCGTAAAAGAAGGGGAAACAATGTATATTATTGCTCAACTTTATGGTATTAGGATTAAGGATTTATATAAAATGAATCGGATGAAAGCAGGAGAAGAACCTGCGCCAAATACTATTGTAAGTTTGAATGGAAAAATATCAAAAAAACCTAAATTAGCTTCAAAATAAAATCTATGTTATTCGTCAAAAATTTTAAAGTAGTCTTATTATTTTTATCAATTACTTGTTGTTTCAATGCTAATGCAGCCTTTACTGCACAACCCGATTCTATTAAAACTGGAAATTTTTTATTATTAACTCCGATAAAAGAATCATTAGCCGATCAATATAAATTAAGAACTAAGGAACACTTAATAATTAATGAAAATGAGCGAATTAAATATCAGCTCAAAGATGAACGAGGTACTAAAAGAGGAAGAATCATTAGAATATCTGATAAAGAAATCCAGGTTTATAATCAAGTAACAGGTAAATTAGAAGTTGTTAAAATTGATAATTTAAAAACGATAAGTAGAAGACAAGGTTGGAAAGCTTGGGCTGGTTATTTTTCACTTTATGTAGGAGTTACAGCATTAATCTATGGAATTTTTCTTGGAATTTTTGCTATAATTTTTTTGATAGATTCCAGTAACATTAATTTTTTTGGCGGTAGAGAGGCAGGAATACTTTATGCTCTTGGTTCGATTCTTTCTGCTTTGGCGGGTATTGGACTTACTTATTCTGCCAGTAATATACTTTACAAATACAAAAAATTTAGAATAGATAAGAAATATAAAATTGGCACTTATTCTATGGAAAAATTAGATAAGTAATACTTTAAGCTAAGTAAACAAAATAAAGATGGCGAATTTCAAATTATTTGAAATTCGCCATCTTTTATTATTACCAAGTATTATTAAGCTTTATTGTTTAATAAATCTTGTTGTTCCAATTACTTGATTTTCTTCATTCTGAAACTGTATAAAGTAAAATCCATTTGCTAAATCTTGTACTTCAATTTTTTGATTGCGTTGCAAACTAACCGTTTTCACTAATTGTCCATAAGCATTCGTAATTCTTGCGATTGCTAATTCATTATCTGGATTTTCAATAATTAAATAATCAGACGCAGGATTTGGATATACCTTTACTTGTGCTAATTGAATCGTATTTGTACTTGTTGTATTCACAACTACAACCGAACTAATTGTCGCACAACCAGCAGAACTTGTAACGGTTACACTATATGTTCCAGTCGAATCTACTGTAATTGTTTGTGTAGTTTCACCTGTATTCCAAACATAAGAAGCTCCTATATTCTGAGCATCTAAAGTAATAGAATCTATATTGACTAAATCAATTGTATCTCCTAAATCTAACGAAGGCACTGCGTAAGTTACTACAATATCATCTGTTCCTACACAACCATTATCAGAAGTAGAAGTTACAGAATAAGTTCCAGAAGAATCTACTGTAATACTTGCAGTTGTCTCACCTGTACTCCACAAATAATTATTAGAACTATTTGATAAATCAGATAATTGAAGTGTACCTGCACAAAGCGTTGTATCTCCACCAAGATTAGGCATTGGCGGTGTTTCTACGAATACCGAAATTATATCATCATAAGAACAATTCAATGAGTTCGTAACCGTAACTGAAAAAGTATTCGTTGTTGAAACAGTCAATGTTGGTGCAGTACTACCGTTTGACCAAGCATAAGTTACCCCCATTTGGTTAACTGTTGCATCTAAAAGAACTGAATCACCTTGACAAATAGCACTATTCATTCCTAAATCAAATACAGGAGAAGTTAATCCGCCAATAGTAACAGAATCTGTTGCTGTACAACCATTATTACTCACAACTACTGAATAAGTTCCTGGTAAAGTTACATTTAATGTAGCTCCATTATTTCCAGAACTCCAACTGTAACCAGTTGCACCTGAAGTTGATGCATTTAATAATACTGCTTCACCAGTACATATAGAAGTATCTGCTCCTAAATTTACTGTTGGAAAATCACTTACTGTTACAGTATGTGTTGCAATATCATTACAGCTACCATCTGTAGAATATAACTCATATACATAAGTACCCGTAGTTTGATAATTCAACATTAAAGAATCAGACGTAGAAAGAATTGTACTTCCTTGTGACCAATAACTGCTTGTTGCATTAGTTGAAGTTCCAACTAATAAAACACTATCGCCAAGACAAATACTTGTTTGTCCTTGAATTGATGATGAAACAGGACAACAAGGCACAATTGCCAAACTTTGTGTCATCATACTTTGCTGTGCACCATTAAAAACTCCTTTTACTTCAACATTGTAACTTCCTGCCGCTAATTGACCTAAATTTACATTTTCATTAATAAAAGCTAAAGCTCCTAAACAGATCGGTCCAGGATTCGACCAAATTAATTCAATTGTAATCGTATTTCCATTAACTGCAGTCGTAAAACCATTATAAATATGATTAATACATAATTGAGTGGCATCTACATCAATGATTGTATTAGAACAATCAGTTGCTGCTACGGGTGTAATTACTGAAGTAATATTTTGACTAAACAAACTTGTAGTCAAGCATAAAGCCATCAATACTGCTAATAATTTTGTAATTCTTTTTTTCATATTTTTTCTTTGAATTCTTATTAATGTGTAATATATCTACTAAGATAGAACTTAATTAATTATCCTTATGGGTTTTCTATAAATTCATTCTTTAAAAAGTGTTCTACTTTCCGTAATTAATGTAAGAATTTCTAATTCATTTCTTACTAATTTTGCAATTCGAGCAAATCAATACGCTTTTATAAAAATAAGACTATGTCAACAGATATAATACAAATCAAAACGATTACTCAGTTACATGAAATGATTGGCGCTAAAAAGCCAAAACATCCATTAATCAGTATTATAGATTATGATAAAATAAATTTACCTGCTGAAAAATATTATCAAAGATTTAGCATGGATTTCTATTCTATTTCTCTAAAAAATGGAGAATGTGGCATTACTTACGGTAGAAAACATTATGATTTTGAAGAAGGTGTAATGATTTTTACTGCTCCACATCAAACTGTAACGGTTGATAGTGAAACGAATAATTCATCAGGTTGGGGAATGTACTTTCATCCTGATTTAATTCGTAATTCTAACTTAGGTCAACATATCAACGATTATTCATTTTTCACCTATAACTCAGTAGAATCACTACATATTTCGGATGAAGAAAAATCTATCATCATTAATTGTGTTAGCAATATTAAAAAAGAGTATAATCAATACATTGACGACTACAGTCAAACACTTTTAGTGTCAAATTTAGAATTACTATTGAATTATTGTATGCGATTTTTTGGACGACAATTCAATACTCGAACTAATCATCATCAGAGTATTGTTACTCAATTTGAAAATTATATTTATGATTATTTTAATGATAATAATTTATCAGAAAATGGCTTACCAACCGTGCAAAATTGTGCTGAACAAGTGAATTTATCCCCAAACTATTTAAGTGATTTATTAAAAAAAGAAACTGGCAAAACTGCACAAGAACATATACATTTAATGATGATTGAAAAAGCTAAATCACTTTTAGTGAACTCCAGTCAATCAGTAAAAGAAATTGCTTATAATTTAGGTTTTGAATATCCACATTATTTTAGTCGTATCTTCAAGTCTAAAACGGGTCAAACACCAGTTGCTTTCAGAAATATGAATTAATGACATAAGTCTTTACATTAAAAAAAATTATACTTCTAATATAACAACCAAAAAAAAATCACATGATAATTACAAAGAATATCAAATTAAGTAGCCTGATCAGGTGGACAGGACATCATATTACGTGGCTCTTGGTAGGTTCGACAACAATTGCATTATTATACAAATATGAAATCATTAGCTTTAATATTCCTTGGTTACCAATTTCTGTAATCGGTACTGCTGTTGCATTTTATGTTGGTTTCAAAAATAATAGTGCTTACGACAGAATGTGGGAAGCTCGAAAAATTTGGGGTGCAATTATCAATAGTAGTCGAGCTTGGGGAAGTTATTTAGATGGTTTTATTTCTAATCAATTTCGAAAAGAAGAAGCTTCGGAAGAAGAAATTCATACAATTAAACAAAGAATGATTTATCGTCATCTTGCTTGGTTATACGCACTTCGTAGCCAATTATTAGTTCCTACTCCTTGGGAACATATCAATCAAGGTGGAATGGTTGGTAGATTTGCAAAGAGATATATAGAGAAATTCGGTGTTGGTTTAGTTGCGGATGAAGTGACCAAAACAGAGTTGAAACTATTTCTACCGCCAAATGAACATGACCGTTTGATTAATCATGTAAATACATCAACTCAAATTATCAATGAACAAACAAGAGAACTTCAAAAACTTAGAAAGGAGAATTTGATTGATGATTTCAGACATATGGAATTACAACAATTATTATATCATTTTTATGAGCATCAAGGAAAATGTGAACGTATCAAAAAATTCCCTTTACCTCGCCAATATGCAAATATAAGTTTCTACTTTGTTTGTATTTTCATCTTTCTTTTACCATTCAGTATGATTCCTGAATTAATGAAATTAGGCGAATTAGGATTTTGGCTTTCTATTCCGATTACAGCTTTGATTGGTTGGGTTTATGTGATGATGGAAATTGTTGGTGATTATTCTGAAAATCCATTTCAAGGAATGGCGAATGATATTCCTATGTTATCACTTTGTCGAGTTATCGAAATAGATTTACGAGAGATGTTGGGGGAAACTGATTTACCACCAAGTATTAAAGCAAAAGGTGGCATTTTGATGTAATAATAATTTATATTTATTAGCAGACCTTATAAATTAAAAAAATTTATAAGGTCTTTATTTTAAGTTTAATTCCCTTTCGCCCATTCTAATAATTGCTTATAAATCGCACTTTCTCGCATTAAGTTTTCATTTCCAACAATCACCAAATGCTGCTTTGCACGAGTTAAAGCTACATTCAATTTTCTATCTACTTTTCCTTCCGTATCGAGAGAAACCAAGGTTTCCAATTGACGTACATTATTCAAACAAAGTGAAATCAAAATTACATCTCTCGCTCCACCTTGATAGCGTTCAACTGTATCAATCGTAAACTCACCATAACTTTCGTCAATCGCTTCCAAAGCATTTTTGATTTGTGCAATTTGCGCTCTATAAGGTGTAATTACACCAATACTTTTCGTTGGAATAATTTCCTTGCCATTAGCTTTGAATAGTTGGCAATAAGTATGTACAATTTCAGCTACTTTTTGAGCTTCGTGTAAATTAATTTTCTGCGTTTGATAATTATCTTCTGCTGCTGTTGAAAAGTAAGAAACTCGATTTTCTGCTAACTGTTTTTCTAATTCGTTTTCGGTATTAATAATCGAATAATTTGTTTTATCAGATTGGTTGACTTTACAATAATCTGGTAGAATTTTCAAGTTATTTTCATAGAAAAAACGGTTTGGAAAATCCATAATTTCATTGTGCATTCGCCCTTGATGTGATAACATATCATAAGCCCAATTCCATTCCTCCTTTTTACATCTCAAGAACAAACGCTCAAATAAAGAATCTCGCATATCGCAAAGACCGATTGTTCTAAGTTCTTTATCTTTTATCGTCGAAAACTGTTTGTCTTGCTGCACTACAGCAGGTAATTGTTTATGGTCGCCAATTAATACAAAACGTTCAAATTGTGGTAATAAACCAATCAACATTGGTTCTAAAATTTGCGACGCTTCATCAATTATTACCCGACTAAATTGCTTCAATAACATTAATTCTTGTCGATTATGAATGGAAGCAACTGTTGCGACAAAAATTCTATGATTTTGAATAATGGCTTTCAGTTCATCTCTTCGCTTTACTTTTTCGATTTTTTTATCAAAGAGTGCATGATGCGAATGAACGGAGGCAGAATATTGATTTCCAATTCTAATATAATTCTGACTCGCTTCTTCACTCACATTTTCTACCGCTTCACAGATTTCATCAACTGCACGATTTGTATATGCCAACAATAAAATATCTTCTTCTGTATGATGATATAAATATTCTACCATCGTTCGCAACATAACCGAAGTTTTGCCTGTTCCTGGCGGTCCCCAAAGCAAGAAGAATTCTGGAGCAATTAAGGCTTTTCTTAGAATTCTCTGCTGTTCTTCCGTCATATTTTTAATACCGTTCAGAAGCGTTATTTTTTCATTAAAACGGTTTAAATCTGTTTGATTTTCTTGTGGCGGACGACTCGTAAACAATAATGATTTCTTGGAATTATCGACTTGTAAAAAAGCAAATAAAGCTCGATACATCGCATTATAACTATGATCCATTTGATCATGTTCTAATACAAATTCTTGTTTTGCATCTTCAAATATTTCTTTATTAAATTGTTTAAATCGAAGCTTCACAGCAACGAAATATTTATCCACTGAAATAACGGAACATTTGAAGATTTGACTATTTAAAACCGTTTGTCCTTTTTCGGGAAGATTCGCAGGATATAAAATAGCAATATCTCCAACTCGGAAATTGGCTAATTCGTTGGTTGTTTCATTTCGAGCAAAAATAACAATCGGAACATCATGATCAGCTTGATTTTTTTCTACCGTCAAATGTGCTAAAATATCGAAATTTTCATTTTTTTCTTCATAAGGATTTAACCAAAGTGAAGCCAAACCATTGATATTTTCATTCCCTTGAATGCCCATTTTTGATAGTTGGTGTTCTCTGGCAATAAAACTGGAGAAAGACAAGAAATAATTCCGTTCTAATAAAGAAATACTATTAAATACTTTAGAAAAATATTGAATATCTCGACCATTAAAACCTTTCATTTTAGAATATCGTTCTGGCGTAATTTTATCAAAAATGGTAAAATCCTTATCTTCTTTTTGATGCAAACCAACCAAAAGTTGTTCCAACGTAACTATTTGATTTCTAATAGATAAAGCTTCATTTTGCTTTGTTTTTAAAACAGGAGCAAAGCGTAAATTATCTAAAGAATTTCGAGAATATAAAATATAATTTCGAGGATCTTTTTGTTGATAAACAGACTTCACCATTAAGTCATACAATAAGGCTTGAACATAGTGAGAATCACTAATTCCGTATTGATTTGCCATAAATGGTTTACCCGATTTCAACTCGACAATTGCAGAGTTTTGCTCTGATTCAGGGTTTTGATACCAAACATCTAAACGTCCTTGAATTCCGTATTCTTCAGAGAAAAAAGAGGGTTCTAAATAACAATTTGCAGGATTAATATCATTCTCTTCAAAACCTACTTTCACCATTTGTTTGAGATTCCAAAAATGCGATTTGGAAGTATTCATTATTTCTCGAACTTCCTTATCATCAAACATCGTAAATGTCAACGGATTTGACTTAAATACTTTTGGAAATGATTTCTCAAATGAAATATTTTCATCATTCATTAATTCATCCAAAAAATGATTGGCAATATTTCCAACGACTAAAGGTTGAGATTTCTGAAAAGGCAAAAACTTCTTTAATAAGTATAAAATTGATTCCGTTGGATGTGCAAAACAGTTAGCAACAGCAGAAACATCAATCAAATAATCAGGTTCGATAATAAAGATTTTAGGATAATAAATTCCTTCTTCATCTACCGAAATATCTAATAAATTTAAAGTAACATAAGCCTTCCAAATCTGTTTTAATAAGTTTATAGATGAGTGAAACTGTTCATTAATCGCAGTTTCATCATATCGAACCTTAATCGCACCTTGAGGATGAGACTCATCATAACAAATCAATAAACGCTCTTTCGGTCTAAATTCACTGACGACAACTCTTGCTTTATCAATCTTAGATTTAATTTCTATTGGCGATTTATCATAAAATTTTTCTGTTGGAATCGTTTCATTCAAATCTTCAGGAATATCAACTTCACAGATTACAGCTACTATTTTACAAATCGCAGAAAATCCCAATAAGTATAAGTTCTCTTTAATTGGTTGATTTTGAAAAATTACACTTCTACCCTCTTTACGAAATTCGTGTAATTCCCATTGTAATTCTGATGAAATATCATATTTATGAAAAGTAAAAGAAACTCGACTAAATATGGTATTAAATTGTATTTTTTCTGTTTTGGTAACGCCATTAAAAAAGGCATTTACCGTTCGATATAAAATACTAAATTGTAAATTCTCTGATTCTATTTGCTCAACCTTTCTTAACTCTTTGAAAAATAAATCTGCTAATTGATTTAAATTTATATTATTCATTTATTGCTTTCTCCTTATTGATTCTTTATAATTTGCTATAACTAACAAAGCTAAATTAATATAGCATTAATTGACAAATAAGGCTTAAAAATTTAACATTAATAATAAACAAGTTGGAAATAAAAAGTATCAAGTCAACCAATAAACCTTATAAACCATTGATAATCAATAACTTTAACAAAAAAAAATATCATTTTAAAAACGAACTATAATTATTCTACTCTACTTTAAATAGAAGCATTAAAAACCTTTCAATATGTTAAAAACATATTATAAAAAACACAAACTTGTTCTTTTTGAAATTTATGCTTATGTTTGAATAGGCAAACTCAATTCTTCTACACCTCTTTAAAATAAAAATATTAAAATTGGAATTCATCCGTCACAATATTTAAAAGTACGAGCTTGTTTTTTTTCTATATTAATTATTCATTTGTTTACTATTCTAAATAGGATTAGTAAAATATTGGGTTTTGATTTATAGAAATATGGGCAAGTTCAAAAAAGAGAGCAAAAATGCAGTACAATCAATTATCGTTTCTTGAGAAACGTGAATTATTAGAAAAGTATCGTTCTGATTTACGAAAGGTAGATTTTGAACGAAATTACTTACAATCGCTTATAGATCGATTAGAAAGGGAACTTCAAATCCCATCTAAAACATCTACAAATTCATCCGCTTCCGTAGCTTCCAAAAAGGTAACTTATACACCTCGTGCTACATCAAATGTTGTAGTTCCAGGTCATACAGAAAGGTTACAACGATACGGGTTCAAACTTGCAAAATGGGATCATTTAATGTTGGATATTTTAGAAGGTACAACGGAACCTATGAATAGTGGGACGATGTTAGAACTATTTGAAAAGTATAATAACAAATTAGAATCTCCTTTGGATGACAAACAATTAAGAAATGCTTTATCCAGAACTGTTCATAAATTAGCGAACATTAAAGATGTTGTTATTAAAGAAACTTTTTCAGGAAAAGGGTTCGTTTACTCTTTAAATCCTGCATATTAAATGCACTTTTAATAATTATTAAAAACCATTAATATTCTAATATTAATGGTTTTTTTATGTCTTCTCTATTCTCAGTCTATTTTTTCTCAATCGTTAAACTTAGTTAAGTAAACAATTTCTTTTGTTATCCAAACCTTAAAATAAAATCTAATGGCATAGTTTATGGCTAAACCAATAAAACAGACTTACAAAAACAAACAAACATTTAGAATATTTAACCAATATTCTACAAGAAAAAACAAACAAAAACACCTAAAGGTAATTGCTTCAGCTTGAACAACTGATGTAAATTTGCCTATTTATTTAACTGAAAAAACAATATACTATGAACAGTCTTAAAATTTTTGAAATTGCCAGTTCCATTGCGGGACTCGCAGGTATTTCTCTCGTCGTTTTCTTTTTTCTATTCAAGGTCATTATTCAAAGTATTCTACCGGACTTAACCAAACGTTCTCGACAGAACATAGTCGTACTAATGCTTTTTATGGTTTGGTCGATTACAATTATCGCTATGACAACATGGATTTATAGTAGTACAACCTTTGATGGAGGAGAACAACCAAGTATCAATACGCCAAAAATCGTAGAAGGTTTGGAAGAGATTTCAAGCGCAGAACCAGCTACAAAAGTGGCTTTATTAGGTTCGCTTTCAGGTATTAATGCGATTGAGAATCTACCATCATTAAGTTTGAAAAAAGATAAATCTATTTTTGAAAAAACAAATATAGATATTAATGAAAGTTGTGGTTTAAAAATTCGTCATTCGTTATGGCTAAGTTTTAATAAAACACAGCCGTATTTTTTAAACTTTCAAGAAGGAAACTTAAAAGTAGTTTTAAATAATATTGATACAGAAAAGGGAAAAGCTGAATTTGTCTTACAAATAAAAGAAGATAATAAAACGATATTAAATAATTTTACTTTAGGTAAAAATGAAACATACGATTTTAGATATAATAACTGTGAATATGAATTTGCTTACAGAGGTCAAACCTCTTGGACAACAGGAATTCAATATTGGTTTCAGACTCGATACGCAGGTCATTTTTCTATTCAACCGAAGTAAACCTTATTTAAAAAAGCTCCAGCTTCTACCAAAAGTAGAAATTGGAGCTCCAATTTATCTAAATATTAATAATTCTACTTTCTTTTAATCCATTTCCAAAAAAATCTGTTTATCTTGTAAAATAATTAAAATTCTCCCTCCACATATTTCAAACTTTTATATAAACTGGTACAATTGTATTTTGGTATTTCGATACTTTGTCTATCTCAAAGCATCATAAAACCAACTTATCAAAGTATCCTAAAATTAAAAAGCTATGAGTTCATTTAAAAGTAAAACCATATTAGTAACTGGAGGAGCAAGCGGTCTTGGCAAATTAATGGCAAAAAAAGCCTTACAACGTAAAGCCAAATCTGTTATCCTTTGGGACATTGATGAAATAAAATTGAACGAAACTACTGCAGAACTTGAGAGTAAAGGCTATACCGTACATCCATATATTGTTGATGTATCGAGTCAAGAAGATATTGAATGGGCTGCTAATGATGTTTTAGCCAATGTAGGTGAAGTCGATATTCTATTCAATAATGCAGGAATAGTTGCTGGTAGCAAACGCTTTGTTGAACATACTGATAGAGATATGCAAGCAACTATGGATATTAATGTTTTAGGTGTAATGCGAGTTGCAAAAGCATTTTTACCTGCAATGTTACAACAAGGTTTTGGTCATATTATTAATATCGCTTCTGCTGCCGGTTTGGTTGCTAATCCAAATATGTCAGTTTATGCTGCAAGTAAATGGGCTGTTATTGGTTGGTCAGAATCTTTACGCTTGGAAATGGAAAGTGATGCACCAAATGTCAAAGTATTAACCGTAACACCAAGTTATATTGATACAGGAATGTTTGAAGGTGTAAAACCGCCTTTATTAACGCCAATGCTTCAACCTGAAGATTTTGTAGAACGAGTAATGATTGGTGTAGAACGCAATGAAGTAAACTTAAAAGCGCCATTTGTTGTCAATGCACTACCAATTTTAAAAGGGGTTTTACCAACAAGAGTTTTTGATGTAGTTGCAGGAGATATTTTTGGTGTCTATAAATCTATGGATACTTTTAAAGGAAAATCTAAAAAGAAAACTGTAGTTAAGGATTAAAAATATTCTTAAATATTTAGACATAATCAAAAAGGGTTCAATATTCAAATTTAGAATATTGAACCCTTTCGAGTTTTGTAACCTATAATACTTCTTTCATTATTCCTAAGCGCCCATTTCGTTGATATCAACTGGTTCTAATACTTGAAACTGCTTCGTTGTTTCCGAAGTATTAATCATTGCTTGACCAATTATTGTAGTTGTAGTAACGCTTTTCATTTTTTTGAATAAAAAGAATAGCGGTTGAAAAATTACATAAATTGCATTGTACCAACCAGTTTTAGATTTAATCCCTCTTTCTGGAATAATTCCACCTGGACGAAAAGCAAAAGCATTTTTAAAGCCTTTATTTAAAACCATATTTTCGGTTTTACCTTTTACTCTTGCCCACATTGTATTTCCTTTTTCGCTACTATCTGTTCCAACTCCAGATACATAATTAAAAACCATATCTGGATTTAATTCGTGTAAAACATCCGCAAAAGCGACAGTTGCATCATAAGTTATTTTCGTATAATCGGCTTCATTCATACCTAATGAAGAAACGCCCATACAGTAATAACAAGCATCATAACCATCTAATTCTGATTTTAAAGTAGCAATTTGGGTAAAATCTTTCAAGAAGACTTCTTTCAATTTTGGATGCTCTATATTAATCGAACTTCGATTAACGACTAATACTTCTGTAATTTTTTCACTATCCAAACATTCTAACAAAACTCCTCTTCCGACCATTCCCGATGATCCTGTTATTATAACTTTCATGTTTTTTTGTTTTTCGTCAGTTTAAGTTCAAGCTTCGATTCTATTATTTCAAATAAAATTAAAGCTGGAACTTCAATCTATAAAAATCTATATTATACTAATTTATTATCAACTAAAACTTGAAAACCTTCTTCCATTGTTGTTTGTAAAGGTCTAAAAGTCATTCCCAAATCATTCTTAATTTTCGAATTATCTGCTTTCCATTCTATATTCACATTATTACGAATCAATTGGCGGGTAAATAATTTATTTGCCATTGGACCAACTATCATTAATAACCATTTTGGCAATGCTTTTTTAGGAATCGGATGACTTCCTCCAAATTTTGGTAATAAGCTTTTCCCCATTTCTAAAAAATCCGTATTGTGTGCAGAAGTAATATAACGCCCTTTTGCTGAAGGTGTAAAACCAGCCAAATAATGCGCATTTCCAACGTCTCGAACATCAACAACGCCAACACCCATTTTTGGAACACCAGCTTTCATCGTTCCATCGCCCATCTGTTTCAAGATATTCATACTTTCAGAAGTAGAAGATTTTGGATTTAATGGTGGACCCATTACGAAAGAAGGATTTACCGTTACTAAATCCCATTGATTTTGCTTATCTGCTAATTCCCAAGCTGCTTTTTCTGCTAAAGTTTTTGAATAAGAATATGGTTGATACTCTAAAGAAGAGGTTGTATTCCAAATTTCTTCCGTAAAAACGCCATTCGGTGTTTTTTGTAAATCGATTGCATCCGAATAAATTGCAGCACAACTACTTGTCAATACAATTCGCTTTACAGAAGCTGTTCTATTGGCAGTTTCTAATACATTTTGAGTTCCTTTTACAGCTGGTTCGATTAATTCTTTTTGAGGATTTTTCACCTCATTAGTAAATGGTGAAGCCGTATGAAATACTAATTCACAACCTTCCATTGCTGCGGCATAAGAACCTTCTTGCAATAAATCTGATTTGAAATACTTAATGCTTCCAGAACTATTCGCTGCGATTTCATTCAAATGTGCTAACTTTTGTTGATTATCTGGATTTCTTACCGCTGCATGAACTGTAATTCCATCTTCCAAAAGTTGTTTCACTAACCAACCTGCTACATAACCTGTTGCACCAGTTACCATTACCGGTTTTGACTTATCTATATTCATCTTATTATATTTTTTATTAAATCATTACTACAAAGATAGAATAATAGAATATTTATCTTATTACACAAATCATGGAAAGAATAACACAATTCAACGCTCATTGTAAATCTTACTTCATCAAAGTAAAATCTCCAGATTTAACATAACTTTTGAGTTGACCATCTTCATTTTGTTCATATTTTACTTGCCAAACATAAACTCCTTGATTTGACATTTTCCCATTTACTAATCCATTCCAAGCTTTTTCATAATCTGTTGTTTTAAATAATAATTGTCCCCAACGATTATAAATCTGATATTCGTAATTCGTAATTTCCCAATAATTATTAATAAAAGGTTTTATTTCGTCATTAATTCCATCATAATTATTGGGAGAAAATGCCGTTGGCATATTGATATAGGTTTTACAATCTTCCTCTACTAAGGTCAAATAAAATGGGACTATTTGGCAATTCCATAAAATTTCAATATGCTCATTTGTACCATTAGAAATCGTTCTTGTATCCGTAATTGTTCCATCTTCCCAACGAAATTCTGCATTTTCAAATTTTGTATCTACTAAGTCTTTTAATCGAATTTCATTTAATTCATCTCGACAAATAGCAATAGTTTGATAAATAGTTTCATCAGGAAATTCTACCAAACTAATATCATCAAGATTTAAATAATGACCTGCAAAAACATCTGCAACACCTTGACAATCATTAGGTAATGAATATTCTCCTAACCTAAACGTAATTCCGATAAATCGTTCTCCACCTTTTGCATTAATACAAACTGTAACTTTCTGCCATTCTACCTCTTCAGATTCTTCTGTATATAAATTATTATTAATTCCTTTATAAGAAGGCATAATCAACTCCGAAGAATCTGCATAAATCAATTCCCCATTACAAGATGAATGAAGTAATTCATTATTCAAAAATTGATGATTTATTTTAAAAGAATCTTGAGCCAGGTATATATTAAATTGTCTCCGAGGGCTTGTTTTACATTGATTTCGAGGACTTTGATTTGTTCCATTAAATCGAAATCCTTTGACTTGTAATTCTAATAAATAATTTTTTCCAGCTTCTAATGGACTAGTAAATTCCACAGCAATTCCTTCACCAAAAAGATGTCCACCTTTCCATGGAACGCCTCCAATAGCAATGAATACGTCACCTTCGTAAGGTCTATGAACTGGACTTTCGTATAGACTTGGATTATTACAATTAAATTGATAAGCGTCAGGTGTTCCTCCTGCAACATACCAAGGTGCAGCATCTTTTACTGCTTCTTGAACATTAAGATTACAACTTTTATAATCTTCAAAACTACCATTTGGAATTAGATTTTGAGCAGTTATTAAACTTATTTGAAAAATTATTAATAAAAGTAATATTCCTTGTTTCATAGTATTTATGACGTTTATAAATCTTATAAAATAGACACTTCTTAATCATTTGATTCACTTTCTATCTAAAAAGAAGTATTTTGTAGTAAAATAATTAATCATACAAAATCACCAAAATGAAAAATTCAATTTTATTATTTTTATTCCTATTTGGGTTTGTAGCTTGTTCTGAAATAACAACTCAACAAGAAACGCAGGAACAAGCAACCGAAAAGAAAAGCAGTTTAAATGAAAATACAGCTTCATCTTATGATGAAGATTTAGCAAAAGCTTTAGATGCAGATGATTATGGAATGAAACCCTATGTTTTTGCTTATTTGAAAAAAGGGCCAAATCGAGATTTGGATTCTGCTGCTGCTTCTGAATTACAAAAGGCTCATATGGAAAATATTGGAAGATTGGCAGCAGATAACAAATTGGTTTTAGCTGGACCTTTTCTTGATGATGGTGAAGTAAGAGGAATTTATATTTTTGATGTAGCAACTATTGAAGAAGCTAAATTATTGACAGAAACAGATCCTGCCATTAAAGCTGGAAGTTTAGTAATGGAATTACATCCTTGGTATGGTTCGGCAGCTTTGATGAAAGTCAACGAAATTCATAATCAAATATCAAAATAGTTATTATTAAACATTAGTAGTTTGTAGATTAATTTATAATCTGCAAACTACTCTTCCGTTATAATTATCTCTTTTTATCCAAAATCTTATCTAATTCCATTATTGTCGGGTTAACACTTATTATTATGCCTTTTTCATTTATCAAATATTTTGTTGGAATTTCACGGATTTTATATAGACTTCCGATATGTCCGTTCATTCTTTTTAAATCAGAAACATGCCCTTCCCAATTCATATTTCTACGCTGAATCACATTCTCCCACATTCCTTTATCTCTATCCATCGCAACTGCTAAAACTTCAAAACCATTTGCATTTCCTAATTGGGTATTTTTATATTTATTATAAACGGTTACCAAACCAGGAATTTCTTGTAAACAAGGTCCACACCAAGTTCCCCAGAAATCTAATAAAACTATTTTGCCTCGATAATCCGATAATTTCAAAGTAGAACCATCAGGTTTTTTCCCTTGAAAATCTGGAGCAACTTCTCCTATAATAAACTTTGGTTCTCTATTAAACATGTAATCATACACGAAATACAATAAACCAATCAATGCGACTATTGTGATAATATTACTAATATTTATATTTTTCACTTCTGATTTTTTTGATAAACTTATAAATTCAAGAACAGATAATTCTAAATTCAGTTGTAAATTTAGGAATTCAATTATAGAATTATCTTACAAAATTTGAAATTGACATTACGAAATGAAAAACATCAATTATTATTTTTTATTAATCATATTAATAATCAGTGCTTGTTCTGATAAAGTAGAAGAAACGCCTTCAACAATTAAGGAAAAGGTAAATCCTCGAAGTACAGAAAAAATTGCAAAAATTGATAAGCAAATTATTCATGAATATGTTGCTTTACAAACTGAAATGCAGTTTGATTCTACAGAATCTGGTATCTTTCATTCTATTGAATATAAAGGAATCGGCGAGCCACCGACAGACTCTTCTATGGTTAAAGTTCATTATGCTTTATATTTAGTAGATGGAACAGAAATAGAAAATACTTTTGAAAAAGGAGAACCGAGCACTTTTAAAGTTGGAAAAGTTATCCCAGGATGGAACGAATCCTTAAAACTTTTAGGCGTTTTGGGAAAAGGTACTTTTGTTATTCCTTCAGGATTAGGCTATGGAATGCAATCTGTAAATGGAATGCCGAGAAATGCAATATTAGTATTCGATATTGAAATTTTAGAAATTCAAGATTAATCAAATGAAATCAAAATACTATAAAAAATGGTTAGCGTATGGCGGAATTAGTACAGTTCTGATGGGAATGGGTTTATCTATGATGATAGATGCAGGTTTTGTTAGATACGAAAACCCCAATGATTGGAATTGGGTGATTTATGGAACTCTTGCTTTATGTATATTTATGGCAGGAACTTCATTTTTCGGAGAAGCAATTTATGCTAAAATAGACTATAAAAAGGAAGTAGAATAAATAGAAAAAGGCGATTAAATTAGATTTAATCGCCTTTCTTTATATTTTTGGTAGAATATATTTCTTAGCTATACTTAGCAGCGAACTTTTGACCTTCAGTAGTTGCCATTGCAGCATCAAGGCCATCTGTAGCAACGATACCATCTAATACCATTGCTTGATTTAACTGTCCACTATTTACTTTTTTTCCTTTAGAAGTACGTTGGTTGATATACCATTCACAGAAAACACCACCTTTTACATTTGCAGCATTTTTGATTTCATTATTTTTGAAGTTAGATAACTTGCTCATTGTAGATTTATTTTAAATTTTCATAATATATTTATCACTTACTATAATTCAATTGTGATGCCAACATTTAGAATTTTAAATTTTAATCATCAATTTTTTATCAATTACAATTTTTTAATATATGTTATATATGTAAAGTAGAAATTATTCTAACTCAAGATTAAGTACCTGAACACAATTATACAAGTGTTCTAACTTGTTCTTTTTTCACTATACTTCTTTAA
>CAZEOC010000019.1:0-20255 GCA_964513525.1 uncultured Saprospiraceae bacterium
TCTTCTTGCGGTAAAAACCCAAATCCATCGCTACCGATTACGGTATTCGCATGTATCGTTATATTATCACCAAGTTTACATTCATGCATAATTTTTACACCAGATTGTAAAACAACATTATTTCCAATACTAACATTTTTACCAATATATACTTGCTCATGAAAGATACAATTATCTCCAATTTTAGCATTTTCTTTAATCACAACAAAAGCACCAATAGATGTACTTGATGGAATATTTACAGTAGCATCGATTAAAGCTAAATCTTTATTTTTTGGTGCGTTTGCAGCTTGATATTGAGAAAACTGCTGCAATAATATCGTTACACTTTGACGAACATCTTTTACTCTAATCAAAGTAGCAGCAATTGCCCCTTTTGCTTCAAAAGTTTCACTTACTAATAATGCAGACGCTTTTGATTCATATGCATATTGTTCGTATTTCGGATTCGCTAAAAAACAAATAGAACCTTCTGCTCCTTCTTCAATCTTTGCAGGATGTGTAATAATTACATCTGGATTCCCTTCAATTGTTCCATTTAATAATTGACAAATTACTTGAGCAGTTACTTGCATATATATTTATTTTCGGTTTTTCAGTTGTGTAATTACAAACTAAATAATAATATTTATGAATTTGTGACTTAGTATTTATGAAGTATCAAAATAAAACTTAAATTTGTATATAGAAACTTTATATATAAAAAACACTATTTAATAATAAGTTATACATAAAGGAAACTTTTCATTCAATCTTTCGTCTTTAATATATAATACTTTATAAAACATCTAATTTATTAGATATTCTTATTAAAAATACCAAATTACAAACTATTTGAAGAAATAGAATATCTGTATATTATATAATTTTATTTATTCGACATAAACAAAGAATTAAACCTTCAATAGGTATAATGAATCTATTGAAAATACATGTTCTTATTATAATTATTAGCTTAAAAGTTTCATTAAGTGAAACAATTCATAAATTACTATATCATGAAATTTCCATCAGTTTTTATTTTATTATTTACTATTGTTTCAGTTATCGGTTGTAAAAAATCAGATGAAACAAGTGCTTTAATTCAACAACAGCAGCAACAACAAACTCAAGAATTAGAAACAGCAGTAATCGCAGAGAACGAAACAACTGATGTTCCTGCTGAGTTAGTAGTCGAAGAAGAAGTAAAAGAGGAAGAAGCAGAAATTATCAAAGAAGAAGCTGAGAAAGTAGTTAATAGAAAAAGAGCAAAATTGACCTTCAATGAAAAAGAATATGATTATGGTATGATTTATCAAGGAGATGTTGTTCAGCATGATTTTTCATTTACAAATACTGGTGATGCAAATTTGGTAATCAAATCAGCGGATGCTACTTGTGGTTGTACAACTCCAAAATATTCTTTTATGCCAATCAAACCAGGAGAAACTGGGAAAATTGGGGTAACATTCAATAGTACTGGAAAATTAGGTACGCACAAACCAATGATTACTTTAGTTACGAATGCTTCGCCGAGAGTTCATCGTATCTATTTAACAGGGTTTGTCAATGCTGGTCCTGTAGAAAAACCAAGTTTAATAGAAAGTGATGTTGAAATCAATCCTGAGGAAAATGTCGCAAAAGGGGTTGAAGAAGAAGTAACCAAAGAAAACGAAGAAGAAGTTATTGATAATCAATAATTGAATAAAAAGAGGCACTTTCAAAGTGTCTCTTTTTATTTTAAGTGCAAATTATAAACTATCAAAACCCGCAATATACATCGGTAAGTCTTTATACTCTTCCACCTTTTCAGTTGATAATCCATGAAACTTTGCAATCGTACTCACCGGAAAACGACCTTCTACTTTATCCAAAATTCCCCATTGATTCACCTTTTCTAAATCTTTAAAAATCTCATCTTTTTCTTCTAACCAAAGTAAACCTGAATATCTTTTATACTCTACTAAAGCACTTTCTAATAAGTCATTCAATAATTCTGGTTTTCCCTTAGGGTAGAAAAAAGCATCAAAAACTAAAAAACGATGTGATTTCGGAGTAAACAACCGATTAATCAAAGGAATTTTAGGAACAAGGTTCATAATTAAAACTCCAGAAATTCCTGGCATTCTCAAAATTTTCCATTCTACAGGGTATGCTTGAACTCCTGCTACAATTACTCCGTTTTCTTCCAGAACAAAATAACCGTCGTGATGAAACGTATTTGTAAAATGAACAAAACTATGATTTTTATAAAACTGAGTTAATTTTTCTAAAATAATTGATTTTTCATTTTCTTTAAATCTTCTGAAATTTGATGCTTTCTTTGGAAAAATTCTACTAAACAATATTGTCTTAAAATTACGAACTTTATCATAACCAATAAACTTAGCAGCTTTCTGAGAACGAATATTACTCCCTTCGATATATGCATAACCAACAGCAGGTTTATCCGAATTAAGCTCAAAGTACTCTTTCGTTACATCAATTAGTAGTTGACTATATTTATTTCCTTGATATTCCTTTTTCACTGAAAAGTGTTGCAAATAGTAACTATTGACCGTTTCTCCTTTGAACATCATCGGACGTTCACTTACAGTACACATTCCAATTAATTCATTTTCATTTTTTAATAATAAAAAATGTGGCTTTCTAATATTAATATCTTTCTCGGCATTATAGACCTTTTGATAGATTGGTCCATTTGTTCCCCATTCTACACCCCAAAGTAAATCAGCAATCTCTTTGTTAATCTTATTAATGATTTCTATATAAATTCCAGTTGCTTTATTTTCATAAATTTTCATAAAAACTCACTTTTTCCTTAACAAAATATTTTTTGGCATCAATTATGCTTATATATACAATATAACAATGACAATAAATTTTGGATAATTCCAAATAAAAGATATTAAAAAAACTGGGTTTTGTATTTTGTGTAAATGAAAAAGCGACTTCTTCGGATGTCGCTTTTCTCTTTTTATATAGTCATAAGTCAAACAAATTCACTTATTTATTCTAAATGAAGTAGGCTTACCTCTAACTCCTTATTTTTCATAAACTTCTGCATGGTCAAATACATAGAACAACTCTTCAATATTATCCGGGTTTAACCTCAACTTTCCTTTAAAAGTCAATTGCTGGTCCATTTGAAAAAATCTTGGTCCATCAAATTTTAAATCTACTATTGTTTGCGGTCCTGCATCTCCATTACAAAAGAAACAAGAAGCCATTGGATTAGCTGATAAAACAAAGTAATTTCCTTGAAGTGGTAAAATATAACCTTTCAGTGCAACTGTTTTACCTTCTAATCCTTTCACTATATTACCAAACTCTGGACACCAATAATATTCAGCAATCTCTTCATAAAAACATTCTTCCAAAACAATATCATTCAAGACATTCCAGTCAATTTCTATTACTTTGTCATCATTTGGTTTCAATGATGCTAAAACGGCTTTTCGATTTGCTACAATCGGTTCTAATTTTGTTTTTCGAGTAACCGTATCTTGTAATCTTGTTCGAGTTGTATCCGTAAAAACCATATCAGGAAATTCATCTTCGCTTTGCATTACATCTTCAGTTGTCTCTTCTTGCTGACAACTTACGAATACACCTATACTTATTAATACAAAAAAAATGTATGTGAAAGATTTTAGAAATCTCATTTTTAATTAATTTTAGTGATTAAGTAATATAAATACCATCTTTAAGAATATCTATGTTACAAAAAACAAAGTTACTAAAATTAAGATTTAGTACTTTGCAGTTTAGAATATCTTTAACGAATAATCTTTTGTAAAATAAAATTATGCAAGCACCACTTTATTTCATTGCTATTTTGCCTAATGCTGAAGTTTCAGCAGAAATTACAGCCTTCAAGAAAGAAGCGGAAACTACTTTCGATTCGAAACATGCACTTCGGTCTCCGCCGCATATTACGATAATTCCACCTTTTCGAGCTTATTATAATAAAATAGAAGGTATTTCTAATGCGCTTGTTAATTTTTCTAAAAAGCAAACCAATTTTGATATTGATTTATCTAATTTCAATCATTTTGGAGAATCTGTAATTTATATTGATGTAGTCAAAAATCAGTTACTACAAGAACTTCGAGAACAACTCTGTTCATTAATGGAAACTGATTTTAATATTGCTAATAAATTTAGCGGTCATCCTTTTGTGCCGCATTTAACGGTTGCTTTCAGAGATTTAAAACCTCAAATATTTCCAGATGCTTGGAATCACTTTTCAAATATTAGTTACGAAAGAAATTTTGAAACTTGTGATTTAACATTATTAATAAATGAAGATAAAAAATGGCAAATTGTACAAAGATTTCCTTTCCAAGGTGAAATTTAATCCTTTTTTCCGTTCTTTGCATTCTTTAAACTAAAACACAATTAGGAATTAAAAAGATGGAATTCTATTCCTAATTTCTAATCCCTAATTACTAATTAATATAAAGGTGATTTTATCAGACAAGAAGATTTTAGAGGGTATCGAAAATGGTGAAATTGTTATTGAACCTTATGACAGAAAGTATTTAGGTACAAATAGTTATGATGTTCATTTAGGAAAACATTTAGCATGCTACAAAAATCGAGTTTTAGATGCTAAAAAACATAATGAAATTATTCATTTTGATATTCCAGAAGATGGTTTTGTATTAGAACCTGGCACACTATATTTGGGTGTGACAGAGGAATATACGGAGACACATGCTGCAGTTCCTTTTTTAGAAGGAAAATCAAGTATTGGTCGTTTGGGAATTGATATTCATGCTACAGCAGGAAAAGGAGATGTTGGTTTTTGTAATACTTGGACATTAGAAATTTCTGTAACTATGCCTGTAAAAGTGTATGCAGGAATGCCAATTGGACAATTAATTTACTTCGCTGTTGAAGGTGATATCGAGAATTATTATAACAAAAAGAAAAATGCTAAATACATCACTCGAACAGAAAAACCTGTGGAGTCTATGATGTTTAAAAATAAGTTTTAATCGTCAATAAAAGCAATACAATAATTTCGTCCTAACAAATATTTCTGAGCATTTTTTTATATCGTATTCGATTCTTGATTGTGTCATCAACACATCAATATCAACACGTCAACACATCAGAAATGAAAATATTATTAATCGGTGGTGGAAATATGGGATTAACCTATGCCACCAGTTTTTTGAAAGCTCATGTTGCTACGGCAGCAGATATGATGATTTTAGAAAAATCAGAAGTAAGAGCAGCGGAATTAGCAACACAAAATATCGGAACTGTTTATGGTAAGCCTGATGAATGTTTACCTATTGCGGATGTTGTTATTTTGGCAGTAAAACCACAAGACACACCAAAATTATTCGCAGCAATTAAGCCTTTTGTTACGCAAAATCAAGTTTTCTTATCTATTATGGCTGGTGTAAAAATGAAAACTATTTCTATAGCTTTAGGGGTTACAAAAATTATTCGTGCAATGCCTAATTTACCTGCTCAAATTGGAATGGGAATGACAGCTTTCACTTCTGCGGATGCAGTTAATCGTTCAGAATTAGTTGCTGTACATAATTTATTAAACACTACAGGAAAGACCATTTATTTGGATAAAGAAAGTATGATAGATGCTGCAACAGCAATTTCAGGTTCTGGTCCTGCTTACGTTTATTTCTTTATGAATGCGATGATAGATGCCGCAAAGAACTTAGGTTTTTCTACTTCAGAAGCTGAATTGTTGGTAGAGCAAACTTTTCTGGGTTCAGTACATTTACAAAATAGAAATAGTTTATCTTGTTCTGATTGGATTAAAAAAGTTGCTTCAAAAGGTGGTACTACAGAAGCTGCTTTGAGTGTTTTTCAATCAACAACTGTTAATCAAGATATAAAAAGTGGTGCAAAAGCTGCTTTTGATAGAGCAGTTGAGTTGGGTAAGTAAACGAGTTGCGAGTTGCGGGTTGAAATTTGGTAACCCGCAACTCGAAACCAATTTATCCTTCTAATTCTACTTCACTAATCGCCATTTCTACTACTTCCATAGCTTTTGCTAAACGATTTTTAATATCTTCGATATACTCTTTCAATTCTGTTTGTTTTGCTAAAATATCATCTGGAGAAGCATCATCCATAGAATGATCATGAGCATGACCTTCGTGATTATGTCCTTCATGGTCATGAGCATGACCTGGAACTTCTACCAAACTTTCTTTCCACAATTGATAATCGTTCTTAGCATCGGTTATACTATTTAGATGAGCCATTAATTCTTCCTTCATTCCTTCATCTTCTGCAGTTTCGATAGCAGTTTGTAAATTTCCTAATAATTCTCCGCTACTTTCAAACATTCCGTTTACTTCCTCGCCAGCTGCTAAGGCTGCATCGTGCATTTCGCCTGCTTCTTTTAATTTTGCTTCATCTTCAGGATTTGTTTGTTCACCACAACTAACTAAAATAGCTGCCATTGCAACAACACACATTAATAATTTTAAATTTTTCATCAATTTTATATTTAGTGATTTATAATAATATTTCTAATTTCGAACTTTGGAAAAAATAGAAGCGTAAATTCAGATACTTAATATTTCAATTTCACCAATTTAAATAACCTTCTGCGTTCACTTGGTATCACAACTTCATCTACTGAAACTTGTACCGCATTTTGCAAAACTAACATTAAATCTACTCCTTGAGTATTCATAATATTTTTCCTATCCGATTTGCCATTTCCGGTCAATATATATTCGTTCACAGGATTTTCTTGTCTTACCTCATCATTATACAAAAACCGTAAGTTACGCCTTGTTTTTAATAAAAAATAAGAAGAATACATTGCCTCATCATCTTGTGAATACTGCTTTTTATGTAAAATTTCATTCCAGTGTAAATCTCCAGTTGGATGAATTGAGAATACTAATACATCATCATAGTAATAGTCCGTTTGACTTCCAGTATATGTGTTATTCGGACCTGCTGATTGACGAACATAAAAGCGATTCCTTTCTGCAATTAATAAAATTCCACCATCACTTCTCAGTACAACTTCTTGTATATCAACTTCCGCAAATCCTTCTCTTCTTCTTGGTTTTTCTTCTCCCAATACATCTTTTACAAATTCTTGCTCAAAAGATTGATATTTGAATATATGATCTTCTTCATTTTTGGGGTTAATATTCAAATAAAAATAACCAATTGCTTTGGTTTGAAATTCATTTGCAATCAATCCTCCTGCAACTATTTTTTGGTTTTTATTATCATAATCAAATAATACATCATACCAAATTTGCTGTAATAATGGTAAAATATATGTTTTTGGTGTTGTCATTGACGTATTAAAACTAATGAATTCAAATCTATTTGAATTGATTTTTGATTTTTGATTATCTCGTTGAATAATCAAGTGTCCTCCACCATTATTATCCACCAAAAAATCCATAAAATCTCTTCTAAAATAGAAATTATCTGGCATAAATATTTGTTCCCAAACCAACTTCATTGTTTTAGTATCAAAAAGTAATGTTTCAAGATATTTCTCTTTTTCCACATTATACATCAAAGCATAACGTTTATTTTGAGATAATTGCATCGTAAATAAGGGTGCAAAAGATCTTCTTTTAAACATCTTGACTGTGGTAGAATCTATCAAATCAAATTTCGCATTATACTTATGCGCTTTGATGAAAGTATCTCCTTTTTTGCGAAATGAAAACAACAATGTAAAGTCCTTTTCATCTATTGTTGTTCCTATATATTTAAGGTAAGCTTTATCTAATTCTAAATTCTTTTCTTTAACTGTTTTCATTTTATCATTAAATGATTCCAGTATTAATTCATTAGATTCTTGCTTGATTAACAATACTTTGTCATCTAATTTACCGATTATTTCATAGGTATAATCTGTCCTCATCGTTTGTTCTTCCGATATGATAATATCTTGAGCAAAACCGATTGTATTAATAAATAATAATACAATTAGAATGAAATAGATTTTTAGATTATTTTGATTATTAAATGTTAATCTTTTATTTGTTGTATCATTTCCCATATCAATTGATTTAGTTTCTTAGATTATTTTGAGCGACTAAAATCGCATTTTCAGATTGTTGGATTATTTGATATATAAGAACGTTAAGGTAAAGTATACTATTTTTTAACCATACATTTTTTAAATTGTTTCGGTTTATACATTAATTAAGATTTTAGTAAAATAGTTATCTTCATTATTCCTATTATTCAAACTTATTATTATTATTACGGTTGAACGGAAAAGTAATTTCAGTTTAAAATGCTAAATAATGAATCAACAACAATTTGTAATTGATGGAACTGATATCATCTGTAACCTTTCCAAAGAACGGTTATTTGCGCCACTTTTGCAATTATTATTAAGCCTACATAATCAGCAAAAACCTTTTTTTTGCTACTTCGATGCAGATACTCGATATAAATTCGACCGTGATTTAGATAAACAACTCTACCAAAGTATCATAAAGTTTGGTCTAAATGATTATTTTAATCAAATAACAGGTGGCGATGCAGATAGATTGATTTTAAAACAGGCAAATGACATTAATGCAACGGTAATTTCTACTCAAAATTTTGAAACATTTCAAGAAGAATATAGTTGGTTGACACAAGATGCTAACCGATTAATACAACCAATTATTGCTAATAATCATTTGATTTTAGATAAACTATTAATAAAAGTTGGTTTAGAATCTGATTCCGTTTTATTATCTAAACAATTGATTAATCAATTAGAAAATAATCGTAATAATTGTCACGGTGTAATTGATAGATATAAATCAGACAGAGATTTTGGGTTTATTCGAAGAGCAGAAGGGGAGAAAAAATTGTTCTTTCACAAGAAAGAAGTCATTGATAAAACTTTAAAGTTTGATACTCCTGAAACACCTGTTAGTTTCAAAATAGATATTGATAATTCTGGTGGAATTTATTATTTCTGTGCCGTAGAATTACAACATAAAACAGAAATTAGTGCACAAATACTTACTGCTGAAAAAGACAAATTAACAGCTTCTAAAGATTTCCTTCAAAAACAAGCTGTAGAATTGAGAGCTGCTTTTGAAAGAGAAATGCAGGAAGTTTTAGAACAAAATAAACAACTACAAAAGGAGAATAAATCGTTAAAAGACCAAATTTCCTTAAATAGTAATTCTGAATCTAATTTAGCTAAACAAATCAAATCCGAACGAGCAGATTTTGAATCTAAATTAGCGGAACAAACAACGATTATTGGTCAAAAAAATCAGATTATAGCAACGCTCGAAAAAGAGATTGAGCGATTAAATGCACAGAAAAAAGCTGCATTAGAAGCCTTAGAACGCAAAGCAGAAGAGAGCAATTCTCAAGCAATTACGATTGATTTCCAACAAGAGCAAATTGTTAATTTAGACGAAGATTTAAAAGCTGCTGTTCGACTAATGCAAACGCCTAATCTGGAATCATCTGAAGCTTTGATGTACGAGCAGTTAAAACAAGATTATAATGTTTTAATGAATTCAATGGGACAGAAAAACGCTCAAATTGTCTTCTTAAATAATAATTTAGAAGATTTACAGACACAAATGGAACGTGTGAATTCACCTATTTCTCAAAATGCGGAGATTGAACGTTTGATGGAAAAACTCAAGGAGTTGGAACTGAATAATCAAACGCTTAAATCACAAGTTGATAAATTAGATACTCCGAAAGAAAAGACAAATCAAACGATACCAGAGGATAATAATCTACAGTTGGCGGATCCATTAAAAACAACTTCTGAAACTATTGTACAACTTTCCGATGCTGCAAAAAAACCAAATATTCAAGCGCCTCAAAAAGTAATTATAGAAGCGACAAAAACCGAATTAGAAAATTGGTGGCATGGCTTAGAAGAACAATGGAAAATGGCATTCAATCAAGCTGTATTGGCAAGAGGCGAATCAACTACAACTCCTGATGAGGATCAGATTCGTAGTCTGTTCAAACGTAAAAAAATTGATATAGTCGGAAGTGGAATTTTATTATTTGGCTTGAATCAATTGAGTTTTAAACTCACAAATTTATCTGGTTTAGATGAATTGTCGCAAGTCGAAGAATTGAATATTTCTGGTCACGACTTGACAAGTTTACACGGAATAGAACATTTAGGAGAATTGGATTTTCTAAATTGTACCTCTAATAAAATTACCACAATTGAAGAAATTCGGTATTTAAAAAAATTAAAAACCTTAATTATCCAAGATAATGATTTAATAAGTATCTCAGGAATAGAGCAACTAAAGGAATTAGAATATTTCAATAGTCTATATAATAGTCGCTTAAAATCTGTGATTCAAGTCAAAGGTTTATCTAATTTACAAGTCTTCTGTGTGGATAATTATAAAACAGTTATTCGTTTGGAATTAGAAGAATTATTAACAAAAAATCCGAATTTGGAATTGAGAAATGTATAAATTAAAAAAGCCACTAAATTTGATATTTAGTGGCTTTTTTAAGATTATTTAGAATATAAAAGCGTTTGTTCTCTAATTGTTGCAGTACTTAATCTTGGATAACAATCATTTGACCATCCTCCGTAGTAACTACAAAAGTACTTGCCAGAACAAGTATAAAAAATCCCACTCCTAAAACCCGTTAGACCAATCAATTCTTCTCCACTCCTCAATTCGTAACTAAAAATATAACCTTGAAAATTATCAAGATTTTGAATGGAGTCATACGCTTCACTCAACCATGTTAAATCGGTTAAGGGATTTTCTACCTCACAAAATTTAGGGGCAACTTCTATCACCGCAGGCTCAATTATTGGGCAATCATCTTTATTACAGCTCATAATAGCTACTATGATTAAACTAAATAAAATTAATCGTTTCATTATTTTTACGTTTTAAGTTTTTCATTACAATCTAACCAAATAAATTATTCGGGATATAATATGCGCATTTTAAGAATATTATTTGGATATGTGATGGTGTCGCAAGGAGGAGAATCTGGTTCGCTATAATCGCAATATTCCTCTCCTGAACACTCATATATATGACCAGAATCTAAATTTGTCACATCAATTAATTCCGCTCCATCTAATAATTTGTAGCTAATAATATAACCGTTAAAATTATCAAGATTTTGAATAGAATCATAAATAGCATTTAACCAAGGTAAATCCCTTAAAGGATCCTCTATATCACAGTATTTTGATGAAATTTCAACTTCTACTGGTTCTGGTATTTTGCAATCATCTTTATTACAAGCTGAATTACTAACCATTATAATAAGACTTAAAATCAACATTGATAACCTCATATTTTATAATTTTATAATTTTATGCAAAGACGTTGAATTTTCACGTAATATTTTTACGTAATAAATTCCTGAAGACAAATGTTTAAGGTTAATATTAAAATTCATATTGTAAAACTTTTTATAATAAACTTCTCTACCCATTGAATCATAAATAATTAAGTCTATTTGGTTCTCTATTTCTAATTCTTTAATATTAACCGTAATCTTCTCTTGGAATGGATTTGGAAAAACAACTATATTTTCATTTTTAATATTGAAATCTTCATTTTTCGTTTTAATATTTTTCGGCTGATTTATGTCTGCACTTTTACCAAAATTTAAACCATTACATTCTTCTATAAAAGCCTTAAATTCTGCTTGACTCTCTACTTGAAAGCCTGACAATAATTTAATAGAATTTCCTGCCATATAGACAATATTTGCTTCTTCTTCTATCACATTATTTGCTTCAATATTATCTTCAGCAATAAATATTTCACCTTCATTTGAAAATATTGTTTGGGATATTAGTAAATTCTCTTCTTTGGAGAAAATATCTCCTACCCCTACAGCGTACCAAGCATTTGTTGTGCTAACAACTTCTTGAGAACATTCTTCATATAAATCAATAGCAGCTTGTATTGTATATTTTCTCGCTAAATGATAATTAGTATTTGGTGTAAAATAAACTGTTAAGGCTCTATAAGCAATCTGTTCTGCTTTCTCTATAGAAATTTCTCCTACATTGAAGTTATCATTATTATCATTGATACCTATACCTCCTTCTGATAATAAATAAAACCAGTGATTTCCAATACCTGCTCTTCCGTGAGGACTAATAATAGGAATAGGTGTGTTACTATTCCAATATTCACCACCATAAGTATTAGGCGATCGTTTATATGCTTTTTTAGGAAAACTAAATGAACGTAACGGAAGTCTATAAGGGTTGAAAATAGCATCCTGTTTCATTATCTGTTCTCCTACTGCCCAAACTCCTCTATTAGGATTAACATAATTTTCTACACATGCTCCCCATATATCGGCAAAACTCTCTGATAATGCTGCCGATTCTTCATCTCCTGTGTCATAAACTAAGTTAGCACTAAATTGAATTACACCATGACCAAACTCATGTGCTACTACATCCAAAGCAGTCATAGCGCTATAGATTCCCTGTTCATATGAAAAGGACATTATTGATGTAGTAGTATTCCACACTGCGTATCCTCCTGCTCCAGGTCCTGGATATACGTTTGCTATACTTATAACTTTTCCTCCATTATCATCATAACTATCTCTTCCATGTATTGAAGAAAAATAATCATAAGTCATCATTGCTCCCCAATGTGCATCAACTACGGCAGAATTACTGTTAGCATACCAAATGTTATCATTATCCATAAGATTAGTACCAAATGTGGTGTTATAGGTTTCAATACCATTTCCTCTTGTATTATCTTTTAATACATATTCACCATCTTCAAATGTTGTTTCAATATTTTGAGTTCCCGAATATTTTGTCTCTGCTATTCCATTTATATTTTGTAAATTAGATGTTTCGAGTAAAACTTCTCCATTATTTGCATCAACATATACAATATTATCTCTATAAGGTTCTATACTCCAAATATTAAATTTATAAGCTAAGTGTACCTTTTGATCCTCTTTATTCTTATAATTTCCACAAAGAACTAATTCACCTTTGGGCTTTTCTTTTAAATATCCTTTTCCCATTTCATTCAGAAAATCATATTTATCAGAATTATCCTGCCAAATATATTTTGACGAATTGAGATATGATAAAGCATAATTCAATGCTATCTCACTTCCATATTGAGGTATTATTGATTTAACATTATCTAAGTCTTCAAAAAACTCTCCATTGATTGATTTGATGTTAGAACCATCTTTGTGAAGTATGACCGTTGAAAATTCTATTGGAATATCGTTATAGGATAAATTATACTTCAAATGTGTCATCCCTAATTTATCTTCAAAGGTCTGATAAGGTTCTTTTGATAACTTCACACCTTCAGGTAAGCCAATTATATCATTTAATAAATCATGTTGGCTTTTTTTGTTTGTGTTAATATTAGTTTTAATATTAAAAAATTGTATCTGCTGTGCATTACCAGAGAAACAAAAAAATATTAAACAAATTGATAAAATTAAATATTTCATTATTAAAAGTTTTAACAGATAGCCTAAAATATAAGTCTTATTTTAGGCTACTCATTTTTAAGAAATGGTTATTTATCATTTTTTAATTCTTTTACTTCAAGAAGTAATTTATCAATTGCTTCTTGTTGTTTTTTTATCATCTTCTCCTGTTTCAAAGTGTAAAGTGTCAATTCTTCTACTTTTTCTAATAATTTCAAACTCAATTCTTTTAAAGGAATTCTACCATATTCTTCATATTCCTTTGCAGATTTAATATTTGGTAAATGATGATTTGATTTAATAAATTTTTGTAATTCTTCTAAAGGCATTAAGCGATAATCCTCTCTAAATACATAGTCAGGAATTACATCTAAATTTACTTCTATTTCTCTTGCATGAATACGACCATCATCATATAAAGCCAATTCATTTGTACCACTATTCTTAATAACAAACTTACTTCCATGGTACACTAAATTTCCAGAACTCACTTCAAGTACAGTTGTCGGATTCATAAAATCTGAAGAATATTCAAATTTTAACATTGGTCCAGATGTTATATCCCAAAAATAATTAGCTTCAATATCCGAAGAATAAGTCTGCAGTTTAAGATTAACTGGAGTAAAACCTGGTGTCCAACTACCATCTAAGTTTAAAGTTGGAGCAGTAACATTACTTTTAATATGTAATAAGGTATTCGGGCTACTCTCGCCGATTCCTACATTTCCATTTCGATAAATATTGCCACTAATGTTTGAAGAACCATTCCATTGAGCAAAGGCATCCGTCGGTAAGAAAGCTGCAATCAAAATCATGCAGAACGCAATTTGTGTAATTAAAAACTTTTTCATAAGTTCGTAATTCTAATTAAGTTAGTAAATAGGGCTTTTCCAGGTGATTTCGACAAAACCTGTTAAAGTCCTTTATATTTGTAAAATACTTTTTTATTCTTATTTTAAATTTAATATACTTTTTTCCATTTAGAGCAAAATACTACTATTCTAAAAGACTATTATTTCCAGACTTGATAATATTTAATAAAATACGTTTTAAGGTTTTTAACGTATTTTAAGCGTATAACTTATTGTATATTAACTGATTGAGTTCTACAATGAGATAAATAAAATGGTTTACAAATAATAATAGGTGGATTTAATAAAGATATTGATTGCATATTGGTTGTTTTTTGTATTATGATAAAATGGTTATTCTTAAATTAATTTCAAATCAAAATTTCAAATCAAATATATATATTTTCATTAAAAAAAGCAATTTTTTTCATTAAAAAAATGTTTGTAAAAAAAAAAAAAAACTTTAAACTGCTTGCTATTACTACGTTTTATAACTTCTATAATTTAAGATTATTTTCAGAACATCTATATAAGAAATCTATTTTATTAAGATTAAATTAAGTTAACTTTATTATTAAAATAAAAACGGATAAATCAGAAAGTAAATATATACATATTGTTGAAAAATTGACACTACCAGCATGTTTTAATCGTTTAAATATTACGGAATATTTAAGAATTTAAAAAGCCGCTAAATCTATAGTTTAGCGGCTTTTTAAATAGGTTTTATTCTTTAATCACCTTAGTAGAATAAATAAGGCTATCACTTTTGACTCTAATAAAATAGATTCCCGACGCAAAATTCGCTGCGTCAATATTAAAGTTTAAATCATTAAAAATTTGACGATGTACTTCTTTACCAAAAGAGTTATAAACAGTTACTTCTGTAGCTTCTAATGAATTTATTCTATCCAAATTAATTGTAATTCTATGCTCAAACGGATTTGGAAAAATATCAATATCATATTCATCAACTATCCTTTCTGTTCTCACTAAATCTGCAATTCCTAAAACAATCGTATCGCTTGCCAAACAACCTAAACTATCAATTGCTTCCAATGAAATATAATGAATTCCCACGCCTAAACCTTGTGCAAAAAAAGTGGTTTGAGCAGATGTGCTACCATTTGACCATAAATAATCATCAAAACCAACTGCTGATAAATCCAAAGTGGAATAAATATCAATTATTGTATCCGTTCCAATATTTAAATCCGGTGAACTAACTGTTGCTGTTACTGGTAATAAACCCGTCGAACAATCTCCCTGCGGCTTTAATCCGTGATGATAATAAATCGTTCCATTCCAATCTCGGGGATAATACGTTCCTGAAAAATTATGACTAATTCCACTTCCTGTAGTAATAGATAATTCTGAATTTGATCGAGTTACTGGGTTAGATTGCCATTGATAAGATAATTGAGCATTAGCGTTAGATAATTGAATGTAAATACCGTAAGTATTATTCATTGTTACTTGTAAATTTCCTAAAGGAACAGTTGTCAATTTGGTATTATCTGTAACATTTACAGTTGTTGTTCCTAGAAATGTCCATGCAGAAGCATTCGTTTCCGCTCCTATATGTGAGCCATTTTTATAATAAATATCAATACCTTGTAGACCTAAATTAGCTATTTTTACGCCAAAACTATCAATTGTCAAATCCGTTAAGCCTGCAATATCAAACATAGTCCCATTCCAATTAATACTGGAATTTAATGTTGTTGTTATTTCATCTTTATAAAACAAATCTCCTCTAACAATTTCTACATAAAAATCAGTTGTCGTAGATAAACTTGGCGTTAAAAAAGTTGTTCCAAAACCAATAGGATTGCCACCTTGCATAGAATTGTACCAAAAAGCAGTATCATTCGGTGCATAAATTGCTTCTAATAATACACTTCCTAAATTACAACTCGTATCGCTTGCCAGAATGGCATCAGGCAAACCTAAAGAAGTAAATGAAATTATCGTTTCATTATTAGTAATATCGAAATCATTATTTGCATTAACCGTTGCTTTTACGATATAATCTCCTTCTTGTCGAGTATCAATATTAACAGTAAAGGTATCTGATTCGCAAGTGTTTAAAGGTGAAAAATTAGTAAATGTATTCATTGTTATTCCACCTAAAGTTCCATTCGTTAATATATGCTGAACCTCAATAGTTAGATTATAATTATTAGTTGTTGCGTTGCCTATATTTGCTGTAATTATATCAAAATTCGCTAATGAATCGCCACAGATAGGAGAATTATTAAGTATATCAACTATTGTATAATCCAATTGAATTGGCGGCACATATAGACTTGATAGAATGTCTTTTTGCAATACTCTATTTGCTAATAAACCGTGTCCTGCATCATTTAGATGTGTTCCATCTCCTGAATCATAGATTGGTGATAAACCATTAGTAGAAGTAGCCAAATTTGTCCAAAAGTCTAATACATTTGGAGAAAAATGTGCATAAATTGTATCTCTCATATCAACTTGTAGTTGCATATTAGAAATACTCATATTTTTTGGTTGCGTCGTACAAACCCAAACTGGAATACCAGAGTTATTCGCAAATGAGACTAAAGAATCGAAATTAAAAATCTGTTCATTTATTGGAAAACCTGATGCAATATCATTGGAAGGAAGATTGATTATAATTGCATCTGGATTATAAGTCAATGCTTTTGTGATATTTTTTGAAGTATCAGGTAACGGACGACCTGGATTTGGTTGATGATTATTAGGCATTAATTTGTAAGTTGTAAATCCTCCAACCGCTAAGTTAATGACTTCATTATTTGGATTAATTTGTTTAATAGTATTCCGATAACGATTTACCCATGCACTATCAGATTGAGATGCTCCTGCACCAGCAGCAGTTGAAGACCCAAGTACAACTATCGTAAAATCTTGTGTACTTAAACAAGGATTTTGTGCGATTAATATATTCGTAAAAGCTAAGAAAGTAATAAAAATTAGTTGCTTCATTTTGCCCAATTAGATTGTTTTATAAAAATATATTAATAAACAAAAAACGGATAAATCCCGAAGGAAATATCCGTTTTTATATTTTCAAGAAAATATATAAAGTAGTTTTTCAGTTGCAAACTGCCACTGAAAATTCAGTTTTCTAATATTCTCTTCTTCTTGTATCTTCAGTTTTCATGTAGTTCATTTCTTCTTTATCACCAACTAATAAATCTCTGAAACGACGGCTACCTGTACCTGCAGGAATGATTTTACCTACAATTACATTCTCTTTCAAACCGTATAAGTGATCTTGTTTTGCTGCAATTGCCGCAGAACTAATTACTTTCGTAGTTTCCTGGAATGATGCCGCAGAAATCCATGACTGTGTTCCTAAAGAAGCTTTCGTGATACCTTGTAATACTGGCATTGAAGTCGCTGCAACCGCATCACGGTGCTTCACTAACTTCTTGTCCTTACGACGTAACAAAGAATTCTCTTCACGTAATTGACGTAAACTAACCATTTGTCCTTCGTGTAAATTACTTGATTCACCAGCATCAGTTACAATTTTCTTATCAAAAATTCTATCATTTTCAGCTAAGAAATCATATTTTTCAACTGCTTCTTTTTCTAAGAATGTTGTATCACCAGCATCTAAAATCTGTACACGACGCATCATCTGACGTACGATTACTTCGATGTGCTTATCATTAATACCCACACCCTGAGTACGGTAAACTTCTTGTACACCATTTACTAAATATGCTTGAACCGCATAAGGTCCTTTGATATTTAAGATGTCACGAGGAGCAGTTGCACCATCTGATAATTGTGTCCCTGCACGTACAAAGTCACCCTCTTGTACCAAGATATGTTTAGATAAATTCACCAAATACTTACGGCGAAGATCATCTTTAGAAGTTACGATTACCTCACGGTTACCACGTTTGATTTTACCAAAGCTAATTACACCATCAATCTCAGAAACTACTGAAGGATTAGAAGGATTACGAGCTTCAAATAATTCAGTTACACGAGGTAAACCACCTGTAATATCCGAAATCGAACCTAAACTACGAGGAATTTTTACTAACTGTTGTCCAGTTTTCACGGCTTGTCCATCTTGAACAACAATGTGTGAACCTACTGGTAAACTGTATTTACGTAATTCTTCTTCGTTTGTATCTTCAATAATGATTGTTGGAATCTTTTTCTTATTCTTAGATTCTGTAATTACTTTCTCACGGAAACCAGTTGCATCATCAATCTCTTCACGGAAAGTTAAACCTTCTTCGATTGACTCAAAACGAGCTATACCTTCAAACTCAGTAACAATTACAGCATTATATGGATCCCATTCACAAAGTACATCATCTTTCTTCACCATATCACCATCTTTCACAAACAATGTTGATCCATAAGGTACATGCTTAGTAATATATACTTTCTGAGTATTCGCTGGATCTACCAAACGAATCTCTGCTGAACGAGCTAATACAATATCAGTTTTCTTACCTGCATCGTCAGTTTGTTCCGTAGTACGAAGTCCTTCAAATTCTACTTTCGCATCGAATTTAGATTTGATTTGAGACTCTTCCGCTGTACGAGAAGCCGTTCCACCTACGTGGAAAGTACGAAGTGTCAACTGTGTACCTGGTTCACCAATTGATTGTGCAGCAATAATTCCAACTGCATCACCAAATTCTGATAAACGACCTGTTGCTAAGTTTTTACCATAACATTTAACACAAACACCACGTTTCGTATCACAAGTCAATACTGAACGAATATCTACACTTTCAATTCCTGCTTCTTCTATTTTTGCACCAACTGCTGGAGAAACATAAGTATCTGCTGCTACAATAACTTCTTCCGTAACTGGATCTAAAACATCTTCCAAAGTATAACGTCCAATAATTCTTTCTGCTAAAGATTGAATTACTTTTTCGTTTTCTTTTAATGCCATTACCTGAATTCCTCTCAATGTCTCACAATCTTCTTCGATTATTACAACATCTTGAGAAACATCAACTAAACGACGTGTCAAATAACCTGCATCGGCAGTTTTCAAGGCTGTATCGGCCAAACCTTTACGAGCACCGTGTGTAGAGATAAAGTAATCTTGAACTGATAATCCATTTACGAAATTCGATAAAATTGGATTTTCAATAATTGCTCCACCTGTATCACCAGACTTTCTCGGTTTTGCCATCAATCCACGAAGTCCACAAAGCTGCTTAATCTGTTGTTTAGAACCACGAGCACCTGAATCTAACATCATGTATACAGAGTTAAACCCTTGTTTGTGTTCCTTCATTTCCTTCATCAACTGCTCCGTAATCTTATTATCGGCATAAGTCCACTGGTCAATTACCTGATTATAACGTTCGTTATTAGTAATTAATCCCATATCGTAATTATCAACAACCTCATCAACTAATGCTTGAGCTTCTTTTAACGTATCTTTCTTAATTGAAGGTTCAATTAAATCCGGTAAGTTAAATGATAATCCACCTTTATATGCCCAATTGAAACCTAATTCCTTAATCTCATCTAATAATTTTGCAGTTGCTTCAACATTAGCGATTTCAAGAATTCCGCCCAATACAGAACGTAATTTTTTCTTCGTCAATAATTCATTAATGAAACCAACTTTCTCAGGAATCACTTGATTAACAATAATTCTTCCTACAGTTGTTTCTACCAACTTCATTTCTAACTCACCTGTTTCAGGATTACGAACTTTCACTCGTACCTTAACCCAAGCGTGTAATTCAGCTACACCTTCATTATGTGCAATAATTGCCTCTTCTGGAGAGTAGAAGATTTTTCCTTCTCCTTTCACGACTGTATCGCCCATAGTACGTTTTCCTTTCGTAATATAGTATAATCCTAATACCATATCCTGCGTCGGAAGTGTTACTGGAGTACCATTCTGAGGATTCAACATGTTATGTGCAGAAAGCATTAATACTTGTGCTTCCAAAATTGCAGCATGACTTAACGGTACGTGTACCGCCATCT
>CAZEOC010000020.1:0-7822 GCA_964513525.1 uncultured Saprospiraceae bacterium
ATTCTAACTTGTTCTCCCGATTTTTATCGGGACAACTGCGTTATTTATTCCCGTTTAATTATGTCCAGGTACTTAATAGATGAATAAGAAACTATTACTACTCGTAAAAGATTAACTTTTTATTCTTTGATGAAAATTGAATAGTACTTTTTAGGTCGAGATAAATTCATTGAAAAGGGAAACATTTTTATAAAATGTTTCCCTTTTTAGTACTATATTTTTCTATGATTGTATTGAGTTATTTACGATGTTTTTAGCCAACCCGTTACGCTCATTCTTGTTTTGTGACTTACTAAAACTTCATGTTCTAATTCATCACTTTTAAAGAAAACACATTTATTATTTTCTGGTGAAATTGTTTGTGTTTTTTCTAATTGATAAATACATAATTCGCCGCCATCTCCAATTTTCCAATCTATATTTAGATAAAAAATCATCGAAAAAGCTCGTTGTGTATTATTCTTAAATTGATCAAGGTGTTTTTTATAAAAACTTCCTTTCTCATAAAGTGCATAATGAAATTCATAATCTATAATTCCAGTATAACAAGTTCGATTTAGATATTGAACAAAATCATCCATTTGATTAAAAAAATCATTTTCAAAAGCATCATTATGCTTTCGGTCAAGCCAATATATCTTATCGGTACGAATACGTTCGTTGATAGCTAATTTGGAATTGTTTCCAATGCCTGCTTTTTTCAAAGTATTTTCTTCAAAAAAACGTATCAAATTGGCTCTCAAATTAGCCGTAAGTTCAGTATCTAAAAATTGTTCGGCTATGCCAACATTATTTTCTAAATAACTGTTAATCAAGCAATCATATATTTTACTCAATCAAAACTATTTACATTTTTGGCATAAAACCAAAAGCGATGTAAAGTAGGTATATTAATCTATTTAGTGATGAATAATTAATTATTAATTGCTTTTTACTGCAATTACTCCAGATTTCTTCATAGAATGATTCTTTAGCAGCAAGAGTGGACTTCTAAAGAAAATTGTAATCTGTCATTCAAGTACTTAAATTAAGTGGAGTTTTATAATATTATTCATATTTCAGACGACCATCTAATACACTTGTCAATTCTGAACCCTCAGCTGTTTGATCTATTACATATTGAATTAAAGCATCTCTCATCAAAATTCCTAAATCCTCTCTTTCCCCTTCTTCAAAGAAATAACATTTATCTCCACCATTTGCTAAATAATCAGATGTAGAAACTTTGTAAGTTTTCCCTTTCTCAAGTGGTTTTCCATTAATAATAATATCAGTTGCTTTTCCATCCTTGATGGTATAATGTGCATCCTTACTGATTGGCCAACCATTATCTTCCGCCATATGATCAAATAACTTCTGAATAGTTGTATCTGCCATTTCGATGACGACAATCATATTATCAAACGGCATTAATTCATATATTTTACCTTTTGTAATCTCGCCCGCAGCCATTGTCGGAATACGAATTCCACCATAATTGGAAACGGTAAAATCTACTGTTCCATTTTTATAATAATCTGTCGTTTTTTGTTGTAATGCATCAGCGAACCAATTCGTTAAAAGAGATTCTGGTTTCCCTTTTTTCATGGTTTCTTTATTTGTACCAATTACAATATTCATCGCTTCATCCAACTGTTGTTTATACGGTTCGATCATTGCCAAAACTTCTGCATCTTCTTTAATAGCTTCCGTTTCAACCTGAATCTTTTGACCATTCTCTTCACTAATGTGCCAAACCTTGCAACTTGAAAGTACTAAAACCAATAAAAATGGTAAAAATTTAATTTTCATATCGATTATTTTTTACAAAAGTAAAATTTATAATTTTCAACTATTGAATTTATACTCAGTTTAATAAAAAAAATTAATATGAGATTTACAAAAGATTTCAAAAATGGCTTTAAAGTTCATGGAATTCAAACAGGAACAGTTGCTGTAAAAAGAGAACATTACCAATATTCGGGTTTAGGAGGATTACGTTTTCCAATGATATTATTTGGAAAAAAGTGGAAACCTGATATGCCGATTTGGACTTGGTTAATAGAAACGCCAACTGGAAATTACTTGATTGACACTGGAGAAACCGCAGAATATTATAATGAAGATCACTTCAAAGATAATAAAGGAGATGATTATGTCAATCGAAAAATATTAGATATTAAAATAAAAGAAGCCGAACAACTTGATTTTCAATTAGAAGAATTAGGTTTTTCTACAAATGATATTGATGCGGTAATTTTTACGCATTTACACTTAGATCATATTGATGGAATTCGATATTTATCAAATGCAGAATTTATATGTAATGAATTGGAGTTAGAAAAACCTTTTGGTGTTCCTTTTTCAGTGATTCCAAAATGGTTTCAACCAAAAAAAATTAAGCATGAAAAGACGAATTTACCTTTCAAGGGAAGTTTTCAACTAACTAAAAATATTTCTTTAGTTTCAACTCCTGGACATACTTTTGGTCATCAATCTGTTTTATTAGAAATGGATAATACTCATATTCTATTTGCTGGAGATACAACTTTTACCCAAGAACAATTAATAAAAGGTAAGATTGGAGGAATTAATATTGATATAAAACAATCGAAAGAAACACTAAATAAGATAAAAATCCTTGCAAAAGAAACCGATTTAGTCTATTTACCGTCACATGATTTCGATTCTCAAAATAGATTGTTAAATATGGAATTTGTTGGTAATGTGGAAAAGTAAAAAAAAAGTATATTTGTTATAAGAAAAACCAAATTATCAACCAATGAGTGAATTGTTAACAAGTATTGAAAGTATACATGCTTACCTAATTTTAGGAATTTTATTAGGATTCAGTTTAATAGAAATTATATCTGGATACTTACGTCGAACACAACGAACATTTAGCGACTGGATTCAAGAAGTCGGAGGCGCTTTGACCTTATTGGCGTTGATAAAGCCAGCGATTGTATTTGTAATTTTACTGATTGGTAATTCATTTTTTGCACATTTTCACAATGCTTTGGTAGATTGGAATTTCGGTTTAATGCTCGTTTTATTCCTTTTAGGAGATGATTTTTTACAATATTGGTATCATCGTTCTGCGCATGAATATGAATTTTTGTGGAAACTCCATCGTTCTCATCATCAAGCAGAGGAAATGGGTTTTTTCGTTTCTTATCGTAATGCTGGTTTGTATTATTTTATGATGCCGAACATTTGGTGGGTTGGTATTTTAGCCTTTATGGGCGGAGCAAAAGCAGTCGCAATAGGATTGATTATTAAGCAGATAATTATTATTAGTTCGCATAGTCAGATTTCTTGGGACAAACCTTTATATAAGAGTAAAATTTTTAGTCCATTGATGTTGATTATCGAGCGAATAATTATTACACCTGCTTTTCATCATGCACATCATGGAAGATCTAAAGTAGATGGAATTAGTGATCCAAATGGAAACTTCGGAAATATGTTTTCGATTTGGGATCAGTTATTTAAATCTGCTTCTTTTACAAGAGAATTTCCTGAAGAATATGGTTTGCAAACAAATCCAAAAGAACCTTGGCAAGTCGCTTATCTTTATCCTCTGTTAAAAGATGAAAGTGCTGAAAGTGAGTTAGGGAAAGGATTTAAAAAGGAAGATACTTCTTCACTTGAACCAACAACTGTTCATTTAGAAAAAGGTAAAAAATATTTATACTGTCAATGTGGTAAAAGTAAGAATCAACCATTTTGTGATGGAATGCATCATGGTTCAAAAATGAAACCTTTACTTTTTGAAGCGAAACGAACTGGTAATGCAAAATTATGTAATTGTAAATTAACTAAAACTGGTCCTTTTTGTGATAATTCACATTTATCTTAAGCAGCTATTTTTATTCGTCAATACTTTATTAATAATAGTCGAAAGGTGATATTTTTTTCCACCTTTCGACTATTATATTTTTAAGGTAAGTTAGCAATTGCAATCATTACTTTTTCCATTTGTAAACGCATATAAGAACTTTTTCCAGTGAAATTATTTGCCATAATGGAGAATGCAACCAATTTTCCAGACTTAGTTTTAGCATAGCCACAATAAGCCCTAACTCTTCTTATCGAACCAGATTTGACATGCACTCTACTTCCTGCTGTTTTATTATTTCGGAACATATATTTTACCGTTCCAGTTTTTCCACCAATTGGTAAGGAATCATAAAAAGGTTCAAAAACCGTTTTATCTCTTGAGATTTTACTCATCAAACTTGCCATTCCGAAAGGAGAAACTGCATTTCGTGCTGAAAGTCCACTTCCATCTTCCATAAAGAAAGTTTCTACATTAAAACCTCTACTTTCCCAAAACTCTAAAGTCGCTTCAATTCCAGCTTCTGTAGAGCCTTTTCCTTTCATTTTTTTACCAATTGCTTTTAGTAATGCTTCACAATAAAGATTATTACTTTTTTCATTAGCTCGCCTGATTATATCTTTTAGTAATGGCGAATTGTGCGTATAAATTACCGTTCTATTTTCTGTTTTTGCATTTCCTTCTCGAATCAATTCCATCTGCGTTGTTGCTACTCTTGATGTTTTAATCCCATTAATTTCTAATTTTGACATTAAACTATACGCAGCAAAATAAGCTGGATTAGGAAAAGAACCTTTTACTTTGAATTCAGATTTTCCAACTGGAATTGTTCCTCTAACATAGCGTTGATAAGTATTTGGTGAACCAAAAACGTAAGCATTATCTCCGCTTCCACTTTTTCCTAAGGTCACTTCGTTTTGCAAAACCAAATAAGGCATTTCTGGTTCTGTTCGTTTAATATTGGTGCTTCCGCCTACTCTTGACGAACGACCAAAATAGATATAGTATAAATTCTCATGAAAGTTTAAAGCACTTGCGCCAGAACCATAATAATTTCCTAAATCGTTCCATTGCCAAGTTGAAGGCGCTAACTGTGTAGAACCAAAAAATGAATCGTCTCCAATTATTTTTCCTTCAATTTTTATTATTCCTTTTGAGCGAACAGCAGCTAATAATTCACTCAAAACAGTTTCCATATTTTTAACTTTTGGTGTTTCATCAGGTTTGATTTCATTAGAACCAAACATTGGGTCACCTGTTCCTTTGAGGTATAAATTCCCTTTCAGAATTCCATTTTCAATTGTTCCATCATATTCCAAAGTAGTTTTAAATTGATAATTTGAACCTAAGACTGCAACTGCTGTAGCAGTCGTTACCGTTTTCATTGTAGAAGCAGGAATCATCGCTTTTGCAGAATTGTAACTTGCCAAAATCTCTCCACTTGAAGCATTCATGACACAAACTCCCAACTGTCCTGCAGCCATTGCATTGTCTTTGGCTAAGGTATTTATAGTCGTTTTTAGTGATTGAGCATTTATATTCAACGAAGTGAAAAGTAGAAATATGTGTAGTATATTTTTCATCTTAATATTGTGTTTTCTTTGATTCTATTTGAGTACAAGGGTTTTCTCATGAAAATTAAAAGACATAATAATTGTATTTGCTTCGTAAACCTTTTTGGACAGAATTTACAGGATTTTTTTTGCAAGCAAAAAATCTAAAATTAATGGCTTGCCATTAAATATCCTGTTTATCCTGTAAATCCTGTCTGAAAAAACTAAAATTAGCTTGTCTAATTTTTTTTGAGAAACCCTTAATTTGAATACTAATCTAATGAATAATTTTAGAGCAATTTCTGTTTTTTTAATAAACTGAAAAAATTAGCGTGATTCTATCACAGATGATACAGATGATACAGATAAAACGGATTTAGACGGATTCTATAGTATCTTTCTAATAAAATAATGTAAAATAGTTTGAGGAAATATTTTGATTAGTAAGTAATTGGAATTAGTTATAAATTTTTAACTACAATTGCTTATATTTGATTTAAACTAAAAAACGAATTTAGAAATCAATTGGAAGAAGCAATAGAAATAACACAAAAGCATTGTTATAACTGTAATTCAGAATTATCTGAATCTGCTAAATATTGTTCGAATTGTGGACAAAAACATACTACTGGAAAAGTACCGGTATATGAATTGGTCTATGATTTTTTGAAAAACGTCTTCAATATTGATGCAAAATTACCCAAAACTATTTTTTATCTATTAATTATTCCTGGTCGATTGACCAATGAATTCTTCAAAGGAAAACACAAATCTTATCTCAAACCTGCACAAGTTTTTGTTTTCATGACTTTGCTTTGTTTTACCTTGATTACTTTTCGGGCGAATAATTTGAATACTAATCTTTCTCTGGAAGGAGAAGACGAATCTATTAAATTAAACATCAATTATAATGAAGGCGAAAATGAATATTTCTATTTTAAAGGAATTGATACTTCAAAATATATCGTTGATTCATTACTAAGTGAAGTTAAGAAAAACATTGATTTTAAAGGAGCAAAGATAATTGATACTACTTTTCAGACTTTTTTACAAGCAGATACTTTTTCAAAAGATTCTATGCGTATTCCATTGATTATGGATGGAAATGGTAGAAATTCTATCAAAGTTTCAAAAGAAGAAATCATTATATATGATGCGAAGGAATTATTAAAAAGATATCAAATCAATAGTTTTATTACTAAAATAATGTTTGCTCAAACCATTAAATCTATTAAAAATGAAAAAGCAGTTTTAGATTTTCTTATTAGTCGATTATCATGGACTTTTTTCCTATTAGTTCCACTTTTTGCCTTAATTCTAAGATTAGTTTATATTCGTAGAAAGCAATTCTATGTCGAACATTTAGTGTTCACTTTTCATTTTCATGCCTTCTTATTTTCAATAATTTCTCTGCTGCTCATATTAGAAAACGTATTATCAACTCCTGTAAAAACTGGTATATTACTTTACCTTCCGATTTACTTATTAATCAGTATGAAAGTATATTATAAACAAGATTTTTGGAAAACATTATTGAAGTTTATTTTACTAATAATAGGTTATATCATCATGTTTACAATAACATCAATTTTTACAATGATGGCGATTTTTGTTTTGTTTTAATACTTCTAAATATGCTTTATTTAGTCAATGAATCGCTCATAAATAGTTGAAATTGTTTTTGATAGCTGTCTATCTTTATCAGTCACCTGATTTCCTGCATCATGCGTTGTTAATAATATTTTCACGCTATTATAAGTGTTTTCCCATGTAGGATGATGATTTTGTTTTTCAGCATGAAATGCAACTTCCGTCATAAAACTAAAAGCAGCAACAAAATCCTGAAATTTGAAATTAGCCTGTAAACTATTATCTTTTTCTGTCCACATTTTCTGTCATTTTTTCTGTGATATAATTCACTTAGAACAAGAAGACCTATCTTAGGTTTTTGATTTAAGTGCTTCTTTTCGATTATTTTTTGGAAAATATCCTTATTTGAAGAAAATAATTAGGTTTTAAATATGGTTCTTTTTATTTGAGCACTTAGAGACTGTCACATAGTTAAGGAAAGACTATAAATATAAATTTTTCATTTCTCTTAGTTTTACTAATCTAACTAAACTATTAAAAAGATAAATAGAAAACCAAATCTGATTTCAGATTAATTTTTAATTAATTAGAAAAATGAATTAATATAAATTAAAATTATGCTATACCACATTGCTTATTTTAGCACAGCCACTAAGTATTTTACAGAAAATGAGATTACAGAATTATTAGCGATATCAAAAGAGAATAATAAAGAATTAGGAGTTACAGGTATTTTATTGTTTATAGAAGGTTGTTTTTTACAAGTTTTAGAAGGAGAGAAACAAATAGTAAAAAAAGTATTCAAGAAGGTGAAAAAAGATGATAGACATGATGATGTACTAGTATTATTTAAAGGAGA
>CAZEOC010000020.1:7832-11719 GCA_964513525.1 uncultured Saprospiraceae bacterium
TTGTAGAATATAAGAAACAATTAGGTTTTGAAGATATTACAAATGATGCTTTTTTAAATGATGTCATTAAAAAAAGTCACCCAAAAATTAGCCAGACTTTAGAAATATTTTACACTGGTGGCTTATAGATTCAAAAAAAACGCAGTATGAATTTAACCATACTGCGTTTTTTACTTGTATTGATATGATTAATGTATTTTAAAGTTTTAACCCAAAATTATAAGCTGCTAATAGAATTTCACTGACATCAGCATCTTGTAAATTAGTAAGTACAATTACTCCAACTTTATTTGAAGTATTGAATCCTACTTCCGTTGATACACCATCTTCTGAACCATTATGTCCCCAAATTGTAGCATCATCATCCAACAGAAATGCATGTAATCCCATTGTAGCATCAATTGAAGGAATTTGTGAGGATAACATTTCACTCACCGTATTTGGTTTTAATAACTGATGACTATTGAAAGTGCCATTCTGTGAAAGTGCCGCTAATATCTTCATCATGTCTTGTGCAGTTGAACGAAGTGCACCATTTGGATAATCTGGAAATGTATAATGTTGAATAGCTTCAAAATTACCATTGTTATAATTATATGGTTTTACTAATGTTTTATTTGATTGTAATGCAGCATCCAAACTCCAATAAGTATTACTCATACCTAAGGGTTGAAAGATGTTGAGTTTACAATATTCTTTAAAATCTAAATTTGCAATTTCTGCTACCAAAACCCCAATTAAAGCACTTGCCATATTGGAATAATTATAATCTGAACCAGGTGCGTAATTGTAAAAATTGTCATCCGCATCATAATATTCTTCTCCAGAAACAAAATATTTTTCCATATATGTTTTTAAAGCTAAAGGACTATCTGTTCCGTAAGAATAAAAAAGCTCTGCATTCGGTCCATCTTTTAATGCAGACGTATGAGTGAGTAACATTCTGAAAGTAATGGAATTAGGTTGATTCGGTACCGTAATATTGAAAGGTAAGTAATCATTTATATTATCATCTAAATCAAATTCTCCGTTTTCATATAATTGTAAAAGTGCAGTTCCTGTAACCATTTTTGATACAGAAGCCATTAAGAATATATCATCTTGTGTTAAAGCTAAATTATTGGCTACATCAGATTGTCCTAAATACTTTTCATATTTAATTGTCTCTCCTTCAAAAATTAGAACGGATAAAGCAGGTATATTCTGGTCCGTTAATTCTTCTTCTAAATAGGCATCAAAAGCATCTGCATCGTTTATTACTGGTGTATCTTCACCACAACTTGAAATTAATATACTAAGCAGTAGAGTAGTGATGATAAAAGTGATATTCTTCATGTTTTTATTTATATCATTTATTATTAAAATACTTATTTTTTTGGAATTATTAATTCAAAACAACTTCCTGTTTTATCATTATGAAAATAATTAATATCTCCATTATGTTTTTTCATAATTCGCTTACAAATCGTCATTCCTAAACCAGTTCCTTCATAATCTTCAGTGCTATGAAAACGTAAAAAAGGACTGAATATTTTATCAACATTGGCCGCTTTAATTCCAATTCCATTATCTTGAATATAGATTTTATCGACAGTTTTGTCACTTTTACAATAAATGTCTATTTGAGGAATATGATTCGGAGATTTCGGTTGATATTTGATTCCATTAGATATAACATTTTGAAAAACCGTTTTCATGAATTCATGATTCGCAAAAATATCTGGTATTTCACTACGATTGATTTTTACCTTTTTATCATTAATATCATAACTTAGATTTAAAGAAGTAATATCAATAATATTATTTACAGAAATCATTTTTTTCTCAACTATGCTACTATCAACTTTTGAAAGCGTTAATAAATCAAAAATTAAACTTTCTAAATTTTGAGTTGAACCGTCGATAAAATTAAGGTATTCTAATTCTTGCTTACTTATATTTTTTGATGATTTCAAAATTTTAGTAAAACCTTTAATCGTTCTAATTGGAGCTTTAATATCATGATTCATCATACTATTAAATAAGAGAACATCTTCATGTTTTTCCTCTAATTGTTCAAGTGTTTCCTTCTTGTCATTCAAGGTTTCCATCAATCTTTCTTCTTGATATTCTAATCTTCTAATGAACATTAATACCATAATATCTACAAAAATTATAGATATCAAAAAAGTAATTACATTTGACCAAGATTCCGATTGCGTTACATAGTTTAAAGTCAGGAAAGTAATAATATTTGTAATGAAAACAATTATTCTTAATCGCTCGTTATCTAATAAAAATGCTGCAATTAAAGGAATACAACTAAAATATATAATTGTTTGTATCGGAATATTAGAAACCATTCCTTCTTTGAAGGCAATAAATAAGTAAAGAATATTAGAGATAAAGAGAATTTTTTGAGTATGTCCTTTTCTTGAAAAGTAGGTGAAAAAAATACTTAATAATAAAGCTATGATAGTCAAAATAATCATATCAACTTTCTGTTCAACGATTCTAACTATAAGCATAATTAGACAAATAACAGTAGCTAAATTAAAACAAAAATTGATAATATCTTGTCGGACTTTATTTAAAGTGACACTACTTTTATTAAAATAGTCGAAGAACATATTTTTTTCATTTAGTCTTAGGTTAAAGGCCATTATATTAATTTTATGAATTATTTGTAATCACCTCTTTATTTGTAATAATACAGGATTATTCTCCAAAAAAAGAAATATTTATAAAACTTGTAGGTAGAAGCTTATAGGAGCAAAATACGTTCCTATTTAATAATTCATAAGCTATTTGGACTAAATATAGATTAGTATTATCGGGCGAATAGATTTTTTGATTTTAAGGATATACTAATAACTAAAAAAGCCGAGGCATAACCTCAGCTTTTTTATAAATAAAAATAATTCTTTAGGATTAATTTCCTTTTTTCTTACGTTCAATTTCAGTCAAATAAATCTTACGTAAACGCATATTATTTGGTGTAATTTCTACGTACTCATCTTCATCAATATATTCCATTGCTTCTTCTAATGAAAATTGAATTGGAGGAGCTAACTTTACTTTATCATCATTACCAGAAGAACGCATATTCGTTAACTTCTTAGTTTTAGTAACGTTTACAACTAAATCTGTTTCACGGCTATGTTCACCGATAACTTGACCTTCATATACTTCAGCTCCAGGAGCAATAAAGAATTTTCCTCTATCTTGTAATTTATCAATAGAATAAGGAATTGTAGTTCCAGGATGTAATACGATTAATGAACCTTTGTTACGTCCTGGAATGTCTCCTTTCCATGGTGCATATTCTTGGAAACGGTGAGCCATAATTGCCTCTCCTTGTGTCATATTTAAAATCGCAGAACGTAATCCAATAATTCCTCTTGAAGGAATTTCGAATTCTAAGTGCATTACATCACCTTTAGGTTCCATGACTTTCATTTCTCCTTTACGGATAGTTACTGCTTCGATTACTTTACCTGCATTGTGTTCTGGAACATCAATCGTTAAAAGCTCAATAGGTTCGTGCTTTTTACCATCAACTTTTTTGATGATTACTTGAGGTTTCCCTACTTGTAATTCATAACCTTCACGACGCATAGTTTCCACCAAAACAGCTAAGTGCATCACACCTCGACCATAAACACTAAAAGAATCGGCAGAACCAGTTTCTTCTACTTTCAAAGCCAAGTTTTTCTCCATTTCTTTATCTAAACGTTCTCTCAAGTGACGAGAAGTAACGAATTTTCCATCTTTACCGAAGAAAGGTGAGTTATTCACTGTGAAGAACATACTCATTGTAGGTTCATCAATTGCAATCGTTGGTAAACCTTCAGGATTTTCGAAATCGGCGATTGTATCTCCAATATCAAAACCATCTAAACCAGTCA
>CAZEOC010000020.1:11729-12300 GCA_964513525.1 uncultured Saprospiraceae bacterium
TGCACATAAGTCACCGTTTTCAACAGTTTCTACTTTTTTACGACCTAAACCATCGAAAGTATATAATTCTTTCACACGAGATTTCATAATGCTACCATCACGTTTCACCAAAGAAACAGGTTGATTTACGTTGATTTCTCCACGAGTTACACGACCAATGGCAAAACGACCCAAGAATTTAGAATAATCTAAAGAGGTAATTTGCATTTGTAATGTACCTTCGTTTTCCTGCGGTGCAGGAATGTGCTCCAATACTTGATCTAATAAGTAAGAAACATCAGGTTCTTGTTTATTCCAATCCGCTCCCATCCAATTATTCTTTGCAGAACCAAAAACAGTTGCAAATTCTAATTGCTCCTCAGTGGCATCCAAATTAAACATCAATTCAAAAACTTCTTCTTGAACCTCATCTGGACGACAATTATCTTTATCTACTTTATTGACTACTACAATTGGCGTTAAACCTAAACTCAATGCTTTTTGTAAAACATAACGAGTTTGTGGCATTACTCCTTCAAAAGCATCTACCAATAATAAAACACCATCAGCCATGTTCAAAACACGCTCTACT